>JBPCTP010000099.1:0-4046 GCA_051011615.1 Microthrixaceae bacterium
GGTCTGTAGGTGTCCCGGTTTCACTCGTGGTTGTGGCATCGGCCGCTTCCGTGGTTGTGCCCGCTGAGCCGTCTTCGTCGCCGCTACTGCATGACGCTGCAATCAGCACCATTGCTAGGCCCAAACCCAGTAGTTGCGTTGCTCGGACTGTTCGCATTGGTGCACCCCTGGTTCTGCCGACCGTGCCCTGAGCCTGTCAGAGGTTCAGTCAAGGATTCCGGTAAGCCGCAACCCTACGTTTGATCACCGTCAGATGCGCCGACCGAAGGGACGGAGACAACAGAGCCCACCGCAGGCGTCGCGAGGCCCTCGCCGCCGTTCGAGTATCCACTCGGTTGGGTAGGCAGCACAGCCCGCGACCACAGCAGACAATTCGGCGCACAGCGCTCGTCGTGCCTCTGGGCATCCCTTGGCATCTGGCGGGTTCGCACAGCGCTCAGCGCCGCATACCTCGCAATGAGCAGGTCAGGAGTTCGAAACTCCTCTCGGGCTCGACCCAGGGGAGTCCGGCAGATGTAGTTGCGACGGTTCTGTTGCGTGTTCACGTAGAACCTGCGGCGCGGCAACTACGAACTCAGTCGCAATGCCAGACACCGAATCCTTCGTGTCGGTGCCGTGTTGCCGCCGTCGAAAGCACCGCCTCCACCGCAGGCCCCACCTCGAGATCGCCGGAGCACGAGCGGGTCGCCGGCGAGTTGGAGAAACGAAACGTCAACGTCATCCAGCCGAATGGCGAAGTGTTGAGCTTCCGAGGATCTCTCCGATGCGGCGTCCATCCCCTGATATGGAAGGACTGATCCAGATCCGGATTGGGTGGGCGACTGGAGGGCGATTGACAGGCTTCGAGGGACCGAGCCTCTTGACGATCCGATGGTAGGTTCCGCCCATGGACACCGAGCCGACCGCCCCGGCGCAGGATTCCGCCATGAAGAAGTGGGCTCCGCTTGTAGCGGTTTCATTGGCGATGTTCGTCGTCGTGTTGGACTCCACGATGATGAACGTGGCGGTCCCCACGATCGCCAAGGACCTCAAAACCGAGGTGAGTTCGGTCCAGGCAGCGATCTCGCTGTACTCAATGGTAATGGCATCGCTGATGCTGACCGGCGGCAAGTTGGGTGACATCCATGGGGGCCGCAGGATGTTCACGATCGGCCTGGGAATCTATGGCGTAGGCACGCTTCTCGCGGCGGTTTCGTGGGACATCGGCATCCTCATCCTGGGATGGTCGTTCATCGAAGGCATCGCGGCGGCGCTCATCATGCCTTTGGGGATGGTCCTGCTGTTCGCCAACTACGAGGGGCGTGACCGGGCACTTGCGTTCGGCGTATTCGGCGGGGTCCAGGCTTCCGGTGCCGCCGTGGGTCCGATCCTTGGCGGGTTCCTGACCGAGTTCGCCAGTTGGCGATGGGGATTCGGGCTGCAGGTGATCATCGTCATCATCGCGTTCCCGTTCGCCCGCCAGATGCGGGACTCGAAACGGAGCCTCACCCAGCAGATGGACTGGGTCGGCACGGCCCTGTCCACACTCGGCGTTGCATCGATCGTGGTCGCGTTCCTGCTCGCCGGCCAGTACGGGTGGTGGCGGCCCCGCAGGCCCTTCGAGATCGGCGGCGTCGAGGTGAATCCGCTCGGCCTCGCCCCCACTCCGTGGTTGGTGGTCATAGGCGCCGGGTTCCTGCTGGGGTTCGCACACTGGCAGAGACATCGGGCCCACCGGGGTCAGACTCCGCTGCTTCGGCTGCACCTCCTGGGCAACGCCGGCTTCATGTCGGTCATCTCTATGGACGGACTGCGCCAGTTGATGCTCAGCGGATTCCTGTTCATCCTGCCGCTGTTTCTGCAGTCAGCGCTGGGCTACAACGCCCTCGACTCCGGGGTCGCTCTGCTGTCGTTCTCGGGTGCCACCCTCCTGCTGTCGATGACGACGGCGAGCTGGGCCGAGCGTGTCGCGCCCAAGTACCTAATTCAGGGAGGGCTCGCCTTCATGGCGGCCGGCCTGGTGTGGCTGTGGGCAATCACGACCGCTGACATGAAACTGCCTGACTTCATCCTGCCCGGCGCCACGATCGGGATCGGCCTCGGCCTGCTGGTGGCGCAGGTCGTCAACCTGGCCATCTCGAAGGTCGACACCGACGAGCGCAACGAGGCTGCAGGCACACACAACACGTTTCGCGAACTCGGCGGCTCGCTCGGTACGGCGGTGATCGGATCGATCCTGCTGACCTCGGTGTTCTCGGGCGTCGTGGGCGGTGCCCTGCGAGCAGAGCAGCTCCAGGCCGAGCCCGCTCAACGCGAGCAACTCGCGGTGCAACTCGAGGATGACTGGAACACACTCTCGGAGAAACAGCGGAACAACCTGGTCGCCGAACTCCCACCCGACCAACAGGAGCAGTTCCGCAAGATCGTCTCCGATGCAACGGTCAGCGCCCAGAAGGTCACCCTGCTCGTGTTGGTCGGGGTCACGGTCGTTGCCCTCGGCGTGGCCACGTTCATCCCCAAGAGGGAGGAAGAACCGGTCGAACCCGGCGCGAAAGGTGCCCTGCGCTGACGGGCCTCCTGCTGCGCAAATAATCACCACATGCAGGCCGATTTCTCATGACCCAACCGATACCGGAATCCCCGTCGGTGGATCGTCGCAAGACGATTGTCGGCGTGGTGGTTGCCATCGTTGTGGTTGTCGTCGTGTTCGGGGTGATATTCCCGCAACTGGTCGACTGGAACGAGGTGTTCGACACACTACGGAGCGTCGACACCGCTGACTTGGTGTTGCTGCTGGTCCTCGGGGTATTGATGTACGTGCCCGCCGGATGGCTGTACGCAATCGTGCTGCCGGGTATCGGACTTGGCCGTGGGACCCAGGCTTGGGTGGCTTCGACAGCAGTATCGACCACGATTCCCGGATTCGACCTTGTGCTGCGGATCGCGATGTACACGAGCTGGGGCCAACCGATAGAGACCGCGACCACAGCGATGTTCCTCAGCGGGGTCGTGGAGATGTCGACCAAACTCGTTCTCGCGATCGTTGCCACCGCCATCGCTGCTGCGGTGGTGGCGGACCTGGGGCTGCTGGCGGTGGCGGGAATCGCCGCAGCAGTGGTCGGTGCGGTAGCGGTGGTGATAGTTGCGGTGTTGCGTTCCGAGGAGCGGGCGAGACGAGTCGGTGACAGCCTCCAACGGCTCGTGTTCCGCGTGTTCTCGAAGCTGAATCGCAAGGCACCCACCGAAGTGGAGGAACGGATCCTGGGCGCCCGGGTGCACGCACGCCATGTGCTCGGTAGTCGTTGGCCTCAGGCGTTCGGTGCTGCGGCGGCCACGCAAGCGATCGTGTTCGCGATCCTGGTCCTGTCACTGCGGTCCGTCGGTGTCGGCTCAGAGGTGCTGTCCCTGGCGGACATCCTGTTGGTCCAGGCTCTGGTGATCATCATCACGAGTGTTCCGATAACACCCGGATCCATTGGGGTGGCCGGCCTCGCGTATGTGGGGCTCTTCTCGGCGCTAGCGGGAGACGCGTTTGCCTCCGAGATCGCTGCAGGGGTGCTTCTCTACCGCGCGGTGACCTGGTTGTTGCCCATCCCCCTCGGGTGGGGCGCCGCGCTGTGGTGGAAATCGCGCAGTGGTCGCCGATTGTTCTCGACCCCACCGGTGTCCGAACGTGCTTCGGGGCCGGCGGCAGCTGACACCATGCTGGCGAACCACCCCGAGCGCTTGGGCGTGCCTCGATGAGCGACGAACAGGGTTCCCGCCGGAAGTGGGTGATGCTCGGGTTGCGGGTTCTCGTGGTGGTCGTCGTGGTGCTCGTCGTGATCTGGTTGGCGGGCAACATCGATTGGTCCCAGCTCGGCGATGCGTTCAAGGCCGTCTCGGCGGCTGAACTGGGGTTGCTGGTTGCATTGGTGGTTCTTCGCTACGCGTTCAGCGCAGCTCCGTTGTCCATGTTCATACCCGGTCTCGGTGTGGGCCGCGCGATGGTGAGTGACCTGACCGCCGTGACTATGACCACCGTGGCGCCCCCTCCGGCTGATCTCGTAGTGCGTTTCGGCATGTTC
>JBPCTP010000100.1:0-4911 GCA_051011615.1 Microthrixaceae bacterium
AGCACGTCCTCGGCATCCGCTGGATTCCGCGTCATTCGCATCGCAGCCCAGTAGAGGCCGTCCATGAATGGTTCGACCTGCTCGGTGAAGGTCGCCTGATCCGCCATGGCGACCACGGTAGGCCGTGGAATCGCGATGTGACAGCTACCGCTGTGCGACGGCTTGTGTTCCGCGACTGGCTGAACGCCACGACACCCAGAGCCGCCGAAGTGAGTCCGCCGCCCTCGGCGGTGAGCTGAACATCCTCGATCACCGTGAGCGGCGGCAATTCACCGAGTGCACGGATGTAGGAAGCAACCGCTTCGTCGGGCCCGCGCACAGTGATCGCCAGTGGGGTCCGGACGTGGTCTGCCGAGCCCTCGGCTGACTCCCCCACCCACCCCGACCCACCCGTTCTGACATGAAATCCGAACCCGTGCGGTTCGGGAGACCTGTCAGAACGGTGGTTGGGTAGGGTCCGCGCGGTGGAATCCCCGACCGACGAACGACTGGGCGAGCTGGTTGCGAGGGCCGCAGCGGATGTGGGCCCTGACGGGCTCCCGTCGTGCCAGCTGGCCGTGGCGCAGGACGGCCGGATCCTCCTCGACACCACCATCGGTGGCCCCAGCACAACCCGTTACGTGGTCTTCTCGGTGACCAAGGCCCTCACGGCGAGCGCTGTGTGGCTGTTGGTCCAGGATGGTCGGCTGAGGCCGGACACCAGTGTCGCCGAGGTGGTCGGCGGCTTCGGAGCCAACGGCAAGGAAGCTGTGACGGTGGAGCACCTGCTCACCCACACTGCAGGTTTCCCCGACGCCGAGATCACCCACGAGCAGTGGGCGAGCCCGAACGACCGCCTGGCCGTGTTCGCGTCTTGGCGTGCGCAATGGGAGCCGGGGTCCAGATTCGAGTACCACGGCCGATCGGCGAGTTGGGTTCTCGCGCACCTGATCGAGGTCGTGACCGGACAGGACTTCCGGGACTTCGTGCGAGGTGAGGTGCTCGATCCGTTGGGGATGCACAACACCACACTGGGGACGCTGGCCGACGGCGGAAGCGAGCAGTACCTGGCCGACCTTCGATGCGCGGACCTCCGCGAGGCCGGGGAAGGGCCGGACGAGGACGCGGCGGCCGCCCTCGGCCTCGACATCTCCGCCATCGGAGTAGACCTCGCGTCCCTGTTGGATCACGCCGACCCGTCATTCCGTGCGGTAGGCCAGCCTGCGGGCGGTGCGATCTCGACGGCGGCCGACCTGACGACGTTCTACCAAGCGCTCCTCGGCAACATCGACGGTCCGTGGTCATCGGACATCCTGGCCATGGGCACCGCAGAGATCCGCTGCGCGATGGCCGATCCAATGACGTCGGTGGCTGCCAATCGCACACTCGGACTCGTGGTGGCCGGAGATGACGGCCATGCGATGATGCGGGGACTGGGGCGAAGCGTGTCGCCGGCTGCGTTCGGGCACATGGGTGCCGGCGGACAGGTCGCATGGGCCGACCCCGCAACCGGACTCTCGTTTGCCTACCTGACCAACGGACTCGACCGCGACCCCGTGCGCCTGGGTGTGCGCTCCGACGCCCTTTCCACCGCAGCGGGGCGGACCAACGACCGCATCAGGTGACCCCCTCGGTAGCGTTGTCGCCGTGAACCACGAAGCCGGGACCCCTGCCGCAGGTCCGGCTCGCGCAGCGGCGCTCTTCTCCGCCGGTGGCTACCTGTGCGGTCTGAGGCTTCGTCGCGCCGAGACCACCGCTGCCTCCTGATCGGCGGGAGCGACCTCAGATCGGAGGTCCGGCCGCGATCGTGGCATCGATCACCGACTGGTCGACCCCACAGTCCTGCGCAGCCTGCACGACCGGGGCCAGCGACTCTTCGCTGAACGACGCTATGCCCTGCGCGACCAGTTCTTCGGTCGTGGTCCGGGTGAGGAGAGTCTCCGCAGTGCACACCGCCTCGTTCGGTGTGGCGCCCTGGGCTGTGAGTGCGTCGAAGAGCAGGCCCGTCAGCGGATCTGAGGGACGCTCGGTTCCGAACGTCGAGGCGTCGATCGCAGATGCTCCGTCGGGGCCGGGGGCGGCCTCACCCTCCGCAGGCGCGGCGGGTGCGGCGGTCGTGGTGGTCGGCAGCTCCTGGGATACGAACTCCAGATCTGCGCTGGTGGTGGTGCTCGTGTCGGCCGAAGCGAACAACCAAACCGCGGCGCCGGCTATGACCACGATCGACACCAGCCATACCGCCAGACGAGCACCCTTGGGCCTGGAGGCGAGCACGACCGCGGCCTCCGGGTTGTACTCGCCTGTATCCAGCAAGCCCTTCATGTCTGCCCACTGGAGGATCGGTGGCATGGCGACGAGGGCCGCAAGAAGTGCGATCGCCACGTTCAGGGTCACGATGATGCCGAAGTCGCGCAGCAGGGGAAGGGCTGAGCCGATGAGCACCGCGAAGCCACCAATGGTCGTGAGAGCCGAGGTGAAGAACGCCCGTCCCGTCCTCCGTGCAGCTTGGTCGGAGGCCTCTTTGGGTTCGAGCCCGCGCTGTCGTTCCTCGAGGAAGCGGGCCATGATCAGCACGGAGAACTCCGTACACGTGGCGATCACCAGGGGCCCCGACACAGTGGTCAGCGGCGACAGCGTGATGCCCACCAGACCGACTATCGCGGTCGATACGCCGACGGCGAGGCCGATCGGGATCATGGTCAGCAATGCGCGGGCCGGACTACGGAAGCGCAGCAACAGCCACAGGGCCACCAGAGGAAGACCCAGGTAGGTGAGTATGGCCCTATTGGCAGACAGGTTCTCGAGGAGTCCCACGCCCACAACCGCAAGACCCGATGGTGTTGCCTGAACCGGTGTCTGGCCTTCCTCTATGCCCGTCAGCAGGATCGAGTCCTCCGGCAGGTCAAGGGCGGCGATTCGCTCATCGAGGTCTGCCTCGAGTCGACTCACCAGCTCGGCGCGCTCCTCGAGACTCGCCGGCGCCAGGCGCAGGTTCACCTGCGTGGCAGTGAGGTCATCGGACAGCAAGGCTGCTTTCACGTCCGGTGGCATCACCTCGGCGGCGGCGGCCAGGTCCTCGCTGGTGGGCGGCAGTGGAGTCGCGCCCGGGATGTTGATGATCTTGGCGATCGTGTTCTCGACCGACGACGAGGTGACCACCTCTTCGGTTGCCTCTGCGTCTTCGGAGAACTCGAAGAGCGTGTCGGTGACGTCCTGGTCGAGCACGTTGTTGGCCTGCACGAGTACGCCGAGGGTGGAGGAGAAGCCGGTGGCTTCCTCGAGGGTGCCCACGTCGTCCACAGTCTGGCTCGACTGGTCGATCCACTTGACCGGATCCGACTCGATCTCGATGCTGCTCTCGAATGCCACTCCGGCGACGAAGAGCAACACGGATGCGATGAGCAGGAAGGGTGCGGCTCCCGCCCGCATGCCTCCGAGCCACACGACAATGCGCTCGGGGATCGACTCCTTGCGATCCGCGGAGCGGCTCTTCCACTCACGGATACCGAGCACTGCGGTGGGCAGGACGATTCCCACGATCACGAGCACAACCACACCGATCGCAAGCATCACACCGAAGTCGCGGATCATCGGCACCTGGGAGATCAGCAGTGCCAGGAAGGCGAGTGCCCCTGCGACGGTCGCCACGATCAGCGCGGGCGCCAGATTGGCGAGGGTTTCCGACATCGGATGGCTGGCCTTGTCCAGCACCACCTCCTCTTCCACGCGGTTCTGGATCTGGATTGCGAAGTCGATCCCGAGCCCGATGAGGATCGGCAGCCCCGAGATGGTCACGAGCGACAGGTCGATGTCGATCAACCCGAGGATCGCGAACGCCCAGACCACACCCACGATCACACTGAGCAGTGGCAGCAGCCGCCAGCGCACCCGGAACATGAGCAGCAGGATCACCGCCATGATCGCCAGCGCCGCAGCTCCGAGGGTGAGCATGCCGCCCTGGAGGTAGTCGTTGATGTCCTTGAGGAACACCGGTGAACCGGTGACGATCACTTCGAAGCCCTCGAAGTTGGCCTCGTCGACCGCTTCGAGGATCGCGTCGGTTCCCGCCGAGAGCGTGTCGAGATCGGCGTTGCCCTCGATCAGCACACCTCCGACCGCAGTTTCTAGGTTGGGGAACGACGGCTGGAGCGACCCCCGCACCTCGCGGTCCGGGTCCGCAGGCGCAACGGGAGCACCCTCGCCGCTGGAATCGAACCCGGTGTTGGAAAAGAGCAGGAAGTCCACCCAGGTCTCGTTCGAGAGGTCTTCCTCCTCCACCGCGCCGAGCCGGCCGAGGGTGGTGGTGATGTCGGCCTGGCGAACGGCCTGGGCCTCTGAGTCGGGATCACGTTCGGCGGCCGACAACAGGGCGTTTGTGCCGACCCCCTCGGTGACGATCGCTTCGGAGTACTGGACGGCCGTGAGGGGAGCCACGACCGCGAATACTTCCGGGATCTCGCGGAGGCGCTCCTCGAGACCCCGGAGTTCCTCGAGGTTGGAGCCTGCGAACAGGTCGGTGATGTCGTTGTCGCCTTCGGCCTGGAACAGCAGGATCGCGGCTTCACCACCGAAGTTGTCCTGGTAGTCGACGTTGTCGACGGCGATCTGCGAGTCCTGGTTGAGGTAGCTGTCCTGTCCGGTGGCGAACTCGAGCTGGGAGAGCCCCAGGGCCAGCACGCCGGTGATGACGAGCATCGAGCCGAGAACCGCCCACCAGTACTTCCCGAGTTGAACACCGGCTGCACGCCAGAACCGCTCCACCGATCACGTCCCCTGTTGGTTGCTGCTGCACGAGAATCTGGCACACCAACACGCCGCGTGCTCGGAGTACGGCTCGAGCCCCGGCCCCGGTGTCTGCTTTCGGTTGACACCGGACAGGTGTGGCGAGACATCCGGGACATGAACGCGAAGGACCGCTGGTCGCCTTGGAGT
>JBPCTP010000101.1:0-3276 GCA_051011615.1 Microthrixaceae bacterium
GGTTTCCATGCCGGGAGGCACCGCCGAGATCGAGGTTGTTGACGGCGGAGCCCACCTTCGCGGACCCTCGACATTCGTGGCCGAGGTGGTGGTTCCATGACCAGGCCCAGAAATCCGCCTCCAGCGGATACTGAAACCCACAGAGGCGCGTTCGGTGAGTTCGGCGGTGAATCGTCGGCCTTCATCGAGAGGACGTTCCGCGAGCGGATACTGCTCGTGGGAGTCGACCTGCCGCCTCATGATCCAGAAGCCGTCGACGCGTCCCTGGACGAACTCGCGCTGCTGGTCGACACCGCTGGCGCAGACGTTGTCGGCCGCATCGTTCAAAGGCGCGACACGCCTGATCCCGCCACCTACGTGGGCAGAGGCAAGCTCGAGGAGATCCGTCGGCTGGCGGAAGCCACTGACTGCGACACCGTGGTCTTCGACGACGAACTCAGCCCGGCACAGCAGCGAAATCTCGAGAGTTCGCTGGGACGATCGGCAATCGACCGAACAGCGGTCATCCTCGACATCTTCGCCCAGAACGCACACAGCCAGGAGGGGCGCGCCCAGGTGCAACTCGCCCTGTTCCGCTACCGGTTGCCCCGCCTGCGCGGCAAGGGGGTCTCGCTGTCCCAGCAGGCTGGTGGCATCGGTGCCCGCAGGGGTCCGGGCGAAACGCAGTTCGAGATCGACCGCCGGCGCATCGAGCGGCAGATCCACAAGCTCGAGTCAGATCTGGTTCGCATCGGTCGCCAGCGCAAGGTTCGCGCCAAGAGTCGAACGCGAGCCGGGATCCCCCACGTCGTGATCGTCGGCTACACGAACGCAGGAAAGTCGACGTTGCTGAACCGCATCACCACCGCCGACGTACTCGTGGAGAACCGGCTCTTCGCAACCCTCGATGCGACAACCCGCCAGTTGTCCCTACCGGGCGGCGAGGACATCCTCGCCACCGACACGGTCGGGTTTGTCTCCAAGCTTCCTCACCAGCTCGTCGAGGCGTTCCGTACGACCCTCGATGTCGTACTGGAAGCAGATCTGTTGGTACACGTCGTGGATGGCGCCGGTCCCGATCCTCAGGGCAACATCGAAGCGGTCCATGATGTGATCCGTGAGATCGGTGGCGGCGAGCTTCCCGAGCTCGTCGTCTACAACAAGGCTGACCGCTCCGACGAGCCGGCCCGGCTGGCGACGATGAACCCGCCGGCGGTGGCCGTGTCCGCCGGTACCGGCGATGGGATCGACAGGCTGCTGTCCGCAATCGCCGACCGGCTCCGCGCCCGCATGCCAACGGTGACACTCGAGGTGCCCTGGGACCGTGGCGATGTGCTGGCAGCTGTGCACCGCGGCGGGGAAGTGCTCGCGGAGGAACCGTGCGAGCAGCACATGTCGCTGACGGCCCGCCTTCCCGAAGCGCTGATCGCACGCCACGGCGAGTTCGCGGTTGACGTTCCCGCCGCGGCGGAGACACAACATTGAGCACGCGGCCCGCTGCAGCGAGACTGCGCTGATGAACCAAGCCGGCTTCGTGCCGCCCGCCTATCCCTACGACCGCCTCGGTGAACTCCACGAGGTCGCCGCGAGGCACGACGGGGGAGCGGTCGACCTGTCCATAGGCACTCCCAATGACGCCCCGCCCGCTTTGGTCCTCGAGGCGCTGGCCTCATCGGAGACCGAACGTTCCTATCCGCCTTCGATCGGCACGCCCGCCATGCGCGAAGCAGCAAGCGGTTGGTTCGAACGTCGACTCGGTGTCACCGTCGGCACCGCACACATCGCCGCATGCGTCGGTACCAAGGAGTTCGTCGCAGGCCTGCCCCACTGGTTGAAGCTGCGCACGCCGTCGCGCGACACCGTGCTGTATCCCGAGGTCTCGTATCCCTCCTATGAGATGGGTGCCACGCTGGCCCGATGTCGGGCGGTTCCTGTGCCCACCGATTCGGACTTCAGGCTCGACCTCGACGCCGTGGACCCTGCCGATGCCGAGCGTGCGTTGTGCCTTTGGGTCAACACGCCCGGAAATCCGGCGGGCGGACTTGACGACCTGGGAGCTGTCGCAGGCTGGGGGCGAGCCCATGGGGTGCCGGTGTTCTCCGACGAGTGCTACGTGGAGTTCACATGGTCGGGTCGACCCTCGGTTCAGGGCATGCCGCCGGGACGAACGATCCTCGAACACGGCACCGAGGGAGTCGTGGCGGTTCAGTCGCTGTCCAAGCGTTCCAATCTGGCAGGAGTGCGCGTCGGCTTCTACGCAGGTGACGAGGATCTGATCGGATACCTCTCGGAGGTGCGCAAGCACGCAGGATTCATGGTTCCGGGCCCGGCCCAGGCCGCGGCAGTTGCCGCTCTCGGTGACCAGGATCATGTCGAGGCCCAGCGTGGGCGCTACCTCGCCCGCCTGGGTGAGATGCGACGGATCCTCGGTTCCATGGACACGCCGGCCGAAATCCCCGATGGTGGCTTCTACCTGTGGGTGGCTGCTCCCGATGGTGACGCTTGGGCGCTGGCCCGGCGGCTGGCCAGTGAGGTCGGCGTTGTTGCGAGCCCTGGAGAGTTCTACGGCGAGGCGGCGAGCGGGTTCCTTCGGTTGGCGATGGTGCAACCCGATTCGGCGCTTGAGTTGGTTGCGGCGAGGGCCGCAGCCGCGTAAATCCGTTGCGGCCGCCAACCGAGGCGGGATACTGAGGGTCTCCCAGAGGAGGTTGTGATGGCCAATGCCTCAACAAAGCCCAAGGGTGCGCTGGTAGCAGCCGTCGTCTGCCTGGTGCTTTCCCTGGCGGGATGTGGCTATGCAGCTGTGTCCAGCGGCGCCTTGTTGCTCGACTCGGTTCGGTGGCTCGCCGACATCGTCGACAACCTCGAACCCAACGTCATGGGTGAGCAGGTGAACTTCACAGCAGACGGTGACCGTTCGACGGCTCTGGTGAGTGTTGAGACGACCTGTGTGGGTACTGGTCCGGACGGCGAGGTCAGATTCGAGGGCTACGAATCGTTCAGCTCGAGCACCACTGTTTCGTCTTCGGGTGAGGACTTCAACGGATACATGTCCTTCGACTCCGCCGACGGTGCCACGTATCAGATCACCTGTGGGCAAGCGGGCCAGGGAACATTCATCGTTTTGGCCGAACCGGGCTTCCTCGATGACCTCGGAAGCCTCCGCACCGCAGGACTCGCAGCAGGCGGAGGTGTCCTTCTCTTCGTGCTCTCGATCATCCTGTTCATAGTCGGACTCGTACGCCGAAGCAGTTGGAAGAAGCGAAACCAAGGCCCTCCGCCGGGAGCCTATGGAGC
>JBPCTP010000102.1:0-2722 GCA_051011615.1 Microthrixaceae bacterium
ACCAGACGATCTCTTGGCGCAACCATCCCGGTGGTGATCCGGACACCCAGTACGTCTGGTGGTACGAAGGCAGTCCTCTGAACTTCGGCCAGTTCGCGGATGCCGAGATGAGCGCCCTGCTCGAAGAGGGGCGATCCAGTCTGGATGAGGCACGTCGGTCGGAGATCTACCAGGAGGTCAACCGCGAATTCGGCGCAGAGGCCTACAACCAATGGATCAACTGGGTGCGGTGGAGCATCGCCAGCGGCACTGGAGTCAAGGGTGTGTACGGGCCGAATCTGCCTGATGGCAGCGAACCATTTCCGGGCCTCGCGGCCGGCCACCCCGTATCGGGGCTGTGGGTGCAGCGCGGCTGAACACTGCGGAATCGAGTTTGCCCGACACCACGAGCGGCGCGCCACCGCAGACCGTCCCGGGTGGCTACAGTGTGCGCCCACGGTGAACCGGGTGACCGGGGTCACCTGATCGCACATCCAGGGGGACCAAACCGATGTCACTCAAGAACTCGCGTGGACGCTTCGCAGTCGTCGCAACCGTTGCCGCCCTGGCCTTGGTGGCCGCTGCGTGCGGCGGCGGTGACTCCGAGGACAGCAGCAGCGACGACGGCGGCGACAGTGGCGGGAGCTCAGGAGTTGTCGGACCGGGTGAGGATGGCGGCACCCCCGCATACGGTGGGGAGGTCACCTACGGCCTCGAGGCAGAGAACCAGGGGGGCTGGTGCCTGCCCGAGGGTCAGCTCGCCATATCCGGCATCCAGGTAGCGAAGACGATCTACGACACGCTCACCGCCCCGAACGCAGATGGCGACTACGTGCCGTTCCTGGCCGAATCGGTGGAACCCAACGAAGACAACACGCTGTGGACCATCACCCTGCGCGAGGGGATCACCTTCCACGACGGCTCGCCGCTCACCGCAGAAGTCGTCAAGAACAATCTCGACGCCTATCGAGGCCAGTACGCAGCGCGCGAACCCCTGCTCTTCCTGTTCGTGTTCGACAACATCACATCGGTGGACGTCGTGGACGACCTGACCCTCACGGTCTCGACCGAAACCCCGTGGCCGGCGCTTCCCTCGTTCCTCTACGGCTCAGGTCGCATAGGGATCCTGGCTCAGGCGCAACTCGACGACACCGAAACCTGTGACACCAACCTCATCGGTACCGGCCCCTTCGAGCTCGAGGAATGGCAGGTCAACGATTCCCTGTCCGCAACCCGCAATCCGAACTACTGGCAGACCGACTCCGACGGCAACCAGCTTCCCTACCTGGACAAGATCACCTACCGCCCGTTCATCGAAGAGGACGCGCGAGCCAACGCCCTGCTGGGCGGCCAGCTGAACGCCATGCACACGAACGACCCGGAGAGGATCCCCGAGCTCCAGGCCGAGGCGGAGTCAGGCAACATCACGCTGTGGCAGAGCGACGAGTACAGCGAGGTCTCCTACGTGATGTTCAACTCGTCCAAGGCTCCCTTCGACAACAAGAACGCCCGCCAGGCAGTGGGCTTCGCGATCGACCGTGACCAGATCAACACGGTCCGCTTCCTCGACGTCCCGACGATGGCATCGGGGCCGTTCGCCCAGGGCAGCGTCGGCTACCTGGAGGACACAGGTTTCCCCGAGACCGACCTCGAGGCTGCCCGTGGATTCGCCGAGGCCTACGAAGCAGAGACCGGTCAGCCGCTCAGCTTCTCGATGACCATATACGGGTCTGTCAGCACACAGCAGACCGTGCAGCTGATCCAGCAGCAGCTGGCAGAGATCGGCGTGGAGATGAATATCGAGTCGATCGACCAGGCCCAACAGATCAGCACTGCCATCGGAAACGACTGGCAGTCCCAGTACTGGCGCAACCACCCCGGTGGTGATCCGGACGACCAGTACGTCTGGTGGAACTCCGAGTCGCCGGTGAACTTCGGCAAGTTCGCCGATCCCGAGATCGATGACCTGCTCGCCCGCGGCCGCGCCAGCAGCGACCCCGCCGAGAGAACGCAGATCTACGAAGAACTGAACCGGGAGTTCGCCGATGAGCTGTACAACGTCTGGATGAACTGGTCGGTCTGGACCATCGCCACAGCTACCGACGTGAAGGGCGTGTTCGGCCCGGACCTACCGGATGGCTCCGCGCCATTCCCGGGACTGGCAACCGGCAATCCGGTGAGCGGGATGTGGATCGAGCAGTGATCCGGTCCGCCATTGATCAAATTCGGTCTGGAGCGGGACGCAGGTGACCTGGGGCGGACTTCTCAAGCGGGTCGTTCAACTCATCGTGACCGTGCTTGCGGTCACGTTGTTCTCCGCTTTCCTGCTTGAACTCCTGCCGGGTGATCCCGTCGAGGTGCTGGTGCCGTTCGGCAGCGACGAGCAGCGGGAGTCCGTGCGGGAAGACCTCGAACTCGACCGACCCTTCATCGCCCGTTACGGATCGTGGCTGGGCGGGTTCGTCACCGGCGACCTCGGCGACTACTACACGGTGTCATCGAGTCGACCCGTTTCGGAACGTCTCGGACAGGCCTTTCCGAAGTCTGCACAACTCGTTGTCTACTCGCAGATCCTGGCACTGCTGATAGCGATTCCCGTCGGGGTCTTCGCGGCAGCCCGCAAATCCTCGCTGTTCGACCGCATGAGCAGCGCTACGGCCTTCGCCATGTTGGCGATCCCGAACTTCGCGTTGGCGCTGGTGCTCCAGTACTACCTCGGGGTGCGATGGCAGATCTTCCCCAC
>JBPCTP010000103.1:0-5621 GCA_051011615.1 Microthrixaceae bacterium
CCCACCGCACGCCGAACAGTCGCCGGCCCCTGCGCCGCCAGCCCAGCCCGAGCCCACGCAGATACAGCCACCTACTGCCGACCAGAACGCAGCCGCAGTAGCGGCTTCAGAGGCCGGCCTGTGGGCCGCATCGGATGACCGGCCGTTGCCGGGTGACGGTCCACCACTGGCCGGAAGCACGGACGCGAGCGGCGAGTTGACCCTCGAGAACGTCGTGTACCACGGCGGCTACCCGGGCCAGACCAAGAAGCGGAAGAAGTGCGTTGCGGTGCTCAATGGCGCCGGTCTCACCCTCAAGGGCCCACACGGCCCGGACTTCCACATCGGTTGGGACGTGGTGCGCAGCGTCGAAGCGCAGAACTCAGACGAGGCGAAGTTCCGCATCGGGGTCAAGGCGCGAAGGAAGTCAACAGTTGTGGTGTTCGACTGCGACCAGGGCGTGACCATCGTGCTGGAGGCAATGGACGTGCCCACCATGCCGTTGAAGTCGGCGCTGGGGGAGTTGCTCGCCGGAGGGCCGGTCACGGTGGCGTGAAGCCATCACGGCACATCTCGCTGGTCGGACTGTCCGGTACGGGAAAGTCGAGTGTCGCCCCGATTGTCGCCGAACGAACCGGCCGTGAGGTGGCGGACATCGATGCCATGGTGGAGAAGACCTCCGGCCGAACGGTGCAGGCCATATTCTCCGAGGACGGTGAACAGCGATTCCGTGAACTGGAAACGGCCGAACTGCGCGTGGCTCTTGGAGTGCGACCGACCGTGATCGCCACCGGAGGCGGAATCGTGACTGCCGCCGAATCGGCCACCTTGCTGGGCGCTCAGAGCACGGTCGTCTGGCTTCGAGCAGATCCGTCGGTGCTTCTAGATCGGTTGCGGAACGACGCCGAGCCGCGACCGTTGCTCGAGGGCGACCCCGCATCGCAGCTCGAATCCATGGCCCGCCGGCGCTATCCGGCCTACGAGTCGCTTGCAGACGTCGTGGTCGACGTCGACGACCTGGCGCTGGCTGATGTGGCTGACCGCGTGGCCGAGTCGGTGGGAGTTCCGAGTTGAAGCCCGCTGGTGACGGAGCCGGTGTGCCCGAGGTGATCGAGGTCGATGTGGAGCTCGACGGCGGACGGCACTGCCCGGTGCTCGTCGGCGACGGAGTTCGTCACGAGCTGGCGGATGCGATCCCGGCCGACGCCGAAAGGGTCGCGATCGTCACGCAGAACGGCATCGATGTCGACGTCGATCCCGGGGTCGAGGCCCGACGGTTCTTCATCGGAGACGGTGAGGAGCACAAGCGCATGTCCACGGTGGAGGACCTCTGCTCTCAGTGGGCAGCGTGGGGACTCACCCGCGCCGACTGCGTGGTGGGAGTGGGTGGCGGCCTGGTGACAGACGTCGCAGGCTTCGCCGCCTCGGTGTATCACCGCGGAATCCCGGTCATACATGTTTCCACGACCTTGTTGGGGCAGATCGACGCTGCAGTGGGTGGCAAGACGGGGGTGAACCTTGCCGAGGGCAAGAACCTCGTGGGTACGTTCTGGCAGCCATCGGCGGTTTTCTGCGACACCGAGACCCTCGCCACGCTGCCGGCCGCGGAATGGCGCTGTGGGCTCGGGGAGATGGCGAAGTACAACTGGCTGGGGGGCGACCAGCTCGATCAGCTGCCGCTGGTGCCGCGGGTGGCAGCTTGTGTGCGGATCAAGGCGGAGGTGGTCGCGGCCGACGAACGCGAAGGCGGGCGGCGTGCACTGCTCAACTACGGCCACACGCTTGCGCATGCCCTCGAAGTGGAGGGAAGACACCAGTTGCGCCACGGAGAAGCAGTGGCGATCGGACTCGTCTACGCAGCAGAGCTCGCCAGGGGACTGGGGCGCATCGGTGACGACGAGGTCGCCGAACACCGGCGTGTGGTGGCTGGCTATGACCTGCCCATGACGATTCCCGCTGGCACCGACCACGCCAAGCTGGTGGAGTTGATGGGTCGCGACAAGAAGTCCCTCGGAAATGGCCTCACTTTCGTATTGGCCGGGCCGGCCGGTCTCGAAGTGGTGCCTTCGGTCGATCCCGGGGCAGCCGCCGCAGCCCTCGAATCGGTCAGCTGAGCGACATGGTGTCGATCACTTTCCCCGGCAGCGCAGCCGATCCCCGCACAGGAGCATCCACGTGAGCAACAACGCCGAAACCTCAACGGCAGATCCCGGATCCGGCCGCCCCGAGATACTGCTGCTGTCGGGCCCCAACCTGTCGCTTCTGGGCCAGCGCGAGCCGGAGGTGTACGGCACCGCGACCCTCGATGATCACGTGGAATCGGCGAGGGCCGAGGCGGATGCGCACGGGCTGGCCCTCGATGCCGCCCAGTCCGACCATGAGGGGGAGATGGTCGAGCGGATCCACGCGGCCAGGGACGCGGCGGCAGGAATCATCATCAACGGCGGTGCTTTCTCCCACTACAGCTGGGCCATCCATGATGCGCTCGCAACTTTCGACGGCCCGATCATCGAGCTGCACATCTCGAATCCGGGATCACGCGAGGAATTTCGTCACACGTCGGTACTCACGCCGGTGAGTACGGCCGTGATCCAGGGCATGGGGGGCGCCGGATACCCGTTGGCCGTCCGGTCCATGGCGATCCTGCTCGGTATCCTCACGAGATGACAGTCACAGAGAACGTGACCCCCACGCTCGCCCCCGGTGAGCTTCCCTCGATGGAGGTGGCTTCGCGCCTGGATCGGCTCAGGGCAGCACTGGAGTCCGCAGAGCTGGATGCTCTGGTGGTGAGCGAGATGACAAATGTGCGGTACCTCACCGGCTTCACGGGGTCGGCGGGCATGTTGCTCGTCAGCAACTCCTCGACGCTGTTCGTGACCGATGGCCGTTATCGCGCCCAGAGTGCCGAGCAACTCGCCGCGGCCGGCGTGGATGCGGAGATCGAGATCTCGGCCACAGCGGCGGAGCAGTCCATTTCCTCGGCGGCGAAGGGCATCGCAAGGTTGGGACTCGAGGCGGACTCCATTTCCTGGTCGGCCCAGCGTCGGTGGGCCTCGGAGCTGTTCGACGGCGAACTGCTGCCCACCGAATCGATCGTCGAGAACCTTCGCCTCCGCAAGGATCCCGGTGAGGTGGCAAGAATACGCTCGGCCTGCGCAATTGCCGATGCTGCGCTCTCCTCGGTCTCCGCCGGCCTCCTCGATGGGCCCACCGAACGCGAGTTCGCGCTCGAGTTGGAGGCGGCGATGATGCGACTGGGCGCGGACGACCTCAGCTTCGAAACGATCGTCGCTGCGGGCGAGAACGGTGCCAAGCCGCACCATTCACCCACACATGACCCGATCCGCGAGGGGGATCTGGTGGTGGTCGATTTCGGTGCTCTCGTTGATGGATACCACTCGGACATGACCCGGTCATTCACAGTCGGAGAGGTGAGCGACGAACGACGCCACATGTTCGACGTGGTCGGCGAGTCCCAACGTGCGGGTGTGGAAGCGGTTCGCGCCGGCATCGAGGCCATCGATGTCGACAAGCGGTGCCGAGAGATAATCGACGACGCAGGTTGGGGCGAGGCGTTCAGCCACGGCACCGGTCACGGCGTGGGCCTCGACATCCACGAGGAGCCTCGTGTCTCAACCCGCTCCACTGCTACCCTCTCCGCCGGCCACGTGGTCACGGTGGAGCCGGGGGTGTACCTCCCCGGGCTCGGCGGAGTCCGTATAGAAGACACCGTGCTCGTGACCAACGACGGGTGTGAGCGCCTGACGCTGGCCACCAAGGATCCGATCCCCGGCTGACACACCCTGCCGGACGAACAATCGAGCACACATGCCCCAGATCAACACCGCTGACTTCAAGACCGGAATGACCCTCGACCTCGACGAGGGTCTGTTCAACATCTCCGACTTCCAGCACGTCAAGCCGGGCAAGGGCGGTGCGTTCGTGCGCACCACGCTCAAGAACGTGCGTACTGGTGCGGTGATCGACCGGACGTTCCGCGCCGGCGAGAAGATGGAGCGGGCCATCGTGGACCGTCGCCAGATGCAACTGCTCTACCGTGACGGCTCGGACTTCGTGTTCATGGACAACGCCACCTATGACCAGATGAACGTGGCTGCCGAGACCGTCGGCGACGCTTCGAGTTTCCTGGTGGACTCCGCCAACGCAGACGTGATGATGTACGGAGACGAGGTGATCGGCATCGAGTTGCCCGCGTCGGTCGAGTTGTCGGTCGCAGAGACGGAGCCCGGCATACAGGGAGACCGAGTGTCCGGAGCCAAGAAGCCCGCAACCCTAGAGACCGGCCACGTGGTGCAGGTGCCTCTGTTCATCGAACCCCAGGAGCGGGTGAAGGTCGATACCCGAACGGGTGACTTCATCTCGCGCGCGTGAGTTCTCAGGCGCCGGATTCGGCCCGATGAGCGACACCGATGGAACCGAGGACACCGCGACGCCGCGCATTCGCCCGGTCGTGGGTGGACGTACCGCCGCACGTGAACGCGCGGTGCACCTGCTCTATGAGGCCTCCATGACCGAGCGCAGCGGCTCGGAGGTACTTGCCGAGCAGGTCGTGGCGGCTGATCGCTACGCCGAGGATCTGGTGGCGGGGGTGGAACAATCATCCGCCGAACTCGATGCGTTGATCGGTGATCTCGCTCCCGCAGGCTGGACCCTGGCCCGGATGGCGAGTCTGGACCTCTGCGTGCTGCGGGTTGCGTGTTGGGAGCTGTTGCACAGCCCGGACGTGCCCACCGGGGTCATCCTCGCCGAGGCTGTCGCCCTGGCTGAGTCGTACGGCACCGACGATTCGCCGCGATTCGTCAATGGACTGCTCGCCGCAGCTGCGGCGCGGGTGCGGCCCGGCGCAGGTTCTGATCAGGAGTCGAGCCGGTAGGCGAGGCGACCGAAGACACAGCCCCGCGCCTCGAAGACACACCCTGGCGCATCGAAGACACAGCCGGAGCAACGACAAAGACTTGTTACGGTGAGCGTTGCCTACGCGCATCGACCCGAACCCGGTTCCGCGGCAGTTCGGGCGCGGCTATGGTGAGGTTCTGTCCGTGAAGGGAGTCCCGTGAGGCTCCTACGGTCAGGAGGACTGCTGATGGCAGAACGCGAACGCCGCATGACGCGCCCCTACGGGGGCGTTTTCGTTGCCCGGGCGGAAGTGATGACCGCGGATGAGATCGGTCGGGCCCTGCGCCGAATGGCGCACGAGATAATCGAGGCCAACCATGGCCTCGACAACGTCGTGCTCGTGGGCCTGCAAACCGGCGGGGTGACCATCGCTCGAGCCCTTCGTTCGGTGCTTGCAGAGATCGAGGGCTTCGACGAGCTGGAACATGTCGGCGCCGAGGACGATGCCGACGCCGAGCGCGATGGCGAGGATGCCACCGAGCCTGGTGTCCATCCCGATTCTGGTGTCCATCCCGATTCTGGTGTCGATCCCGATTCTGGTGTCGATCCCGATTCTGGTGTCGATCCCGATTCTGGTGTCGATCCCGATTCTGGTGTGGATCCCGATGCTGGTGTGGATGGCGATGGCGACCTCGGTGCTGAGCATGGGGCCGCTGTGCCGCCGCTCGGCATGCTGGATGTGGCGCTGTATCGAGATGACATCGGCATCCGGCCGGTTCTTCCAG
>JBPCTP010000104.1:0-3470 GCA_051011615.1 Microthrixaceae bacterium
GGTTCGCCCCGTACGCGACCGCGCCGGCGCAAGACCTCGGCCACCTCTGTCGGATCGAACTCCTCGACCGCGGCGAGTTGGTCTGTCATTGTCGGCACCCTAGCCACAGCCCGCCCGTGACCCTTGCTGCAGCCCGATCGGCCTCGGGGCCGTGTCGGACGTAGAATCGAAGGATCTTCGGAATTCTGAACGACGGGGGACAGTCGTGAGCACCATTGAAGACACCGACATTGACGCGATCGTGGACGCCGGCCGCAGTCCGGGAGGCGCTGAGCACATAGTGGCGAGCACCGCCGCCACGGCGTTCACTTGGGACTACGAGCGAAGCCGCGACGGCCTCTCGAAACTCTATGAGAAGGCAAAGATCTCGCAGTGGAACGTCACGACGGACCTGCCGTGGGAGACCGAGGTCGACCAGGAGCGGATGGCAACGGCACTGGGTGCCACCGCGGACATCCAGAGCTTCCGGGCCAAGGCAGCTGAGTACTCGCCGGATCTCGCCAAGTGGGGCGAGCGTGAATGGATCAACCACTCGATCACCGAGCAGAACAGCATGCTCTCGCAGTTCCTCCATGGCGAACAGGGCGCCCTGTTGTGCACCGCCAAGATCGTCGAGACCGTGCCCTGGATCGATGCCAAGTACTACGCATCGACGCAGGTGATGGACGAAGCCCGTCATGTCGAGGCCTTCCAGCGCTACCTGGACGAAAAGTTCTCCGGCCATCTGCCGATCAATCCACACCTGGGGCGGTTGCTCGACGACATCATCGAGGACACCCGCTGGGACATCACCTACCTCGGCATGCAGATCATGGTCGAGGGCTTGGCCCTCGCGGCGTTCGGGTTCATCCACCAGATGACCGATGAGCCGTTGCTCAAGAAGCTGCTGCGCTACGTGATGAGCGACGAGGCCCGTCACGTCGCTTTCGGTGTGCTCAGTCTCCAGGAGCTATATGCAGACATGAACGCCAAGGAGATCCGGGAGCGTCAGGAGTTCGCGTACGAAGCCGTCGTCCGTCTGCGCAACCGTTGGTTCCACACCGACGTGTGGGAACGTGAGGGCGTCGATCCGCGACCAGTGGTGCAGCTCATGCTCGATGAGCCGACTGAGGCCGAGGACATGTTCCGAATGATGCTGTTCTCCAAGATCGTGCCCAACTGCAAGAAGCTCGGACTGCTCGACGCCGGTGCAGCCGACGGCGAGAAGGGCTGGTTGCGTGAACGCTTCGAAGAGGTCGGCATCATCCAGTTCGAGGACTGGGTGGACACATCCGATGAGTACGCGGACCTCGACGAAGTCGCGAAGGACCGCGCAGCCGCCGGCGCAGCCTGAGTCGACACCTCCGGGTCCGCAACCGACACCCCCCCCGCAACGGGCAACCACGTCGCAGGCAGCGATGGGTACGCCTGCGAGCTGCGTTGCGTCCGTAGGCTGAATCGATGGCCCGGATGCTCGACACGGTTGCCGCGACCGATACGGCGAGGCGATTGGCTGCCCGTGCGATGTCCCAACCGGACACGCTCGGCGACGGCGATTGCGAGGAGCTCCATGGCGGGCTGATCGGCCAGCCGGTCAATACGATCTCCTCCGCTGGATACGTGGCGGTGGGGGTGTGGCTGCTCGCCCGTACCCGTCGCATCCCGCGTCCACAAAGGGTGACAGCCGGTCTGTACGGTGCCTTCGTCGCTCTCAGCGGCGCCGGCAGCGTCGCCTATCACGGTCCCCAATTCGCCGGCGCACAGCTCTTTCACGACCTGCCGATCGTGGGAATGCTCGGGTTGGGTTTGGGCGTGCCCGTGGCGAGGCGCATCAAGGGTCAGCAGGTGTTTGCTCCGGCATCGAGGGGCAGGATCGGTGCTGCCGCTGCGCTCGGCGCCGCCGGCGGCATTGCCTACCTCGCCGGTCGCACCGGAAGCCCCACATGCGACGCGGACTCGTTGCTTCAGTTCCATGGCATCTGGCACCTGTGCACCGGTGCAGCTGCGGGAGTCTGGGCAACCGCGCTCTGGCCCGTTGAGTCGACGCCGGTTGATCGGGAGGCGGAACAGGCCAAGGGTGCTGGTCAGGCAGAACGGGCCGACCAGTGAGTGAGACCTTGTCGATGCCGACTGCCGGCTCCTGGCGGCACCATCCGGTTCAGCTGCGTCTGATCGATGCCATCGCTGCAGTCACGTGGCGCGAAGTTTCAGCAGGAGACCTTGCTCCCACCGAAGAGGGACCGTTTTTGCTGTTCTCGAATCGTTTCGGCGGCGCCGCCGACGCGATCGTGCTGATGTCGGTGTTGCCGCGGAGGCCGCGAATTCTCGCCGACGACACGATCTGGCGGTACCCGGTGGCGCGCCAGGTAATGGAGTGGCTCGGAGCGATCCCCGTGCACCGCGGGAGGTCGGCCAAGGGTGGCGAAGCCCACAGCGGGTCGGACAACACGGACATGTTCTCGTCGTGCCACGAGGCGCTCGCCGAAGGCGACTCGATGCTGATATTCCCGGAGGGCATCACGCGGGAAGAACCCAGCATCGGTGAGGTCAAGACCGGTGCAGCCCGAATCGCGCTCGGGGCCCTCGACTCCGGTGTGCGTGGGCTCCGCATCGTGCCGGTGGGCATCCACTACGACGACAAGGCGGCGTTCCGCAGTTCGGTGTATGTGCGAAGGGGCGAGCCGATCGATCTCGATGACCTGGTCGAGGAGGCCGGTGCGCAGTCGGTCGTCTCCGATGAGGTGCCGACCGAGCGGGAGGCCGTTGAACAACTCACGGCACTGATCGACGAGCGGCTACGGGCATCTGCTCCCAACTACGACGACTGGCGCGAAGCACGCTCGCTCCAGAGCGCTTCAGAGGCGTTCCTGCGCACGCTCGCGCCAGACCGGTCGGTCCCGATCGGCCTGCGTGATCGGCTCGCTTCCTGGCTCGCAGCCGACGATGGCCACGAGTCCGTGGAGGAATCCGCGGCCGAATACCGAGCGGCTCTCGAGCAGAACGGACTCGACGACGGTTGGGCGGTCGAGGGCAAGGGTGGTCTGCGGTGGCGCAGCGTCGGCAAGGTGCTCACCTGGTTCTTGATGCTGCCCTATGCGCTGGCGGGGATCGTCGCCCATGCAATCCCATTGGCGCTGACGTGGCTGGTGACGAAGCTGAAGCTGGCACCCGCAGTGATGGCCACGGTGATGCCGGTCGCCGCAGCCATCATCTTCGGTCTCACCTGGTGCTTCTGGGGCTGGTTCGGGTGGCGCATCGATGGCATAGACGGTGTGATCTCGTTCCTGGTTCTGTTCCCGATCAGCTTCGGAGCTCTCGTGCTGGTGGCCGAACGCGCAGCACTGTGGTGGCGAGGTTTGCGCAACAAGCTCTACGGCGTGCGCCGCGGACGGCGGGCGGGGCTGTCGGAGCTGCGAGCCGACACGGTTCAGGGTGTGGCCGACCTCGTCAACGCAGAGCTGGTCGCCTCGAACGCCGCCGATGACTCGGGG
>JBPCTP010000105.1:0-3571 GCA_051011615.1 Microthrixaceae bacterium
GCGCACCTTCTCGGTGGCAGCGGAACCCGGTGCGAACTGAGGCGGCTGCCTGCGACGTAGCCGCATGTGGATGTTCTCGAGGTTGTCGAAGTCCACGACTGCGCCGGCATTGGGAAACAGGTCGCCCACGGCCATCCATGTGTCGAGCAGGGAATACCAGACCACGTCGGGTTCGGGGCCCCACGCAGCCAGTTCGCGCCGCGCCTCGGTCCAGTCGATGCCCAGCATCCTGCGAGGCCGCTCCGAGCGCACCCACTGCTTCATCCAGTCGCTCGAGGAGCGCATGACCGTCGGGGCCGTGACCAGCGTCTCGATCGCGGCAGATTTGGGTGGCGAATCAAGGTCTGCGTCAGCAGGAGCGAGCGCGAACAGGTCGACGGTGCCGGCCCGGGCAAGCCCGGCCAACATGTGTTCGAGACGTTGACGGTAACCGTCGATGGCCGGCCACGGATACAGTTCGGCGACCGCGAGGATCCTCACGGCGATGACGGTACAGGAGGCTCCCGCCTTGTCACACCTTCGACTCGACCGACCCGGAAATGGCGTCGCGCTGATCCATCTCGATGACCAGCCGCGGGCGAATGCACTCTCGTTGGCGCTGTCATCGGAGCTGAGCGAAACCATGGCCCTGCTCAGCGGGGACGAGTCGATCGGTGCCGTCGTGATCACCGGGACGGGCAAGGCATTCTGTGCCGGAGCTGACCTGACCCAGCTCGGAGATTCGCGAGCGGACGGGCTGCGGGCGATCTATGAGGGCTTCCTCTCGGTGGCCGAATGTCCCTTGCCCACGGTCGCGGCTGTGAACGGCGCTGCGGTCGGAGCCGGACTGAACCTCGCACTCGCCTGCGACGTTCGCATCGCAGGCCCCCACGCCAAGTTCGTCTGCCGATTCCTGGAGCTGGGCATTCACCCCGGAGGTGGACACACCTGGATGCTCCAGCGTGCGGTGGGTGCACAGAACGCCGCGGCGATGCTGTTCTTCGGGCAGACCCTCGATGCCGAGTCCGCGGTGCGTGCCGGCCTCGCACTTCAAACGACAGATGAGGACGGCCTCGTCGAGGCAGCGATCGAGCTGGCCGAGGGCGCCGGGGCCATACCACGGCCGCTGCTTGCAACGACCAAGATGACGCTGAGCGAAGCCGGCCGGATGGGTCACCACTCAGACGCAGTGGCCCTCGAGCTGGCCCGACAGGTTGCTTCCATGGACACACCGGAGTTCGCGGAACGGCTCGCGGCGATGCGTGAGCGCATCAGGGCAGACTGAATGACGGCGCCCTACTCACCGAGCCACGCCGCGGTGAGCGCTCCGCCCGTTTCAACCCACTCCTCGGCGGTTATGGCGTAACGGATGTGGTCCTCCCACACGCCGTTGATCTGCAGGTACCGTTCGGCCAGTCCCTCGTCGCGCAAACCGATCTTCTCGACCACACGCCGGCTCGCCGTGTTGCGGGGCACGATGGCAACCTGGATACGGTGCAGGTGCAGCTGGTCGAAGGCGAACGCGATCACCGCCACGACGGCCTCGGGCATGTATCCCTGACCCGCGACCAGTTGGTCGACCCAGTATCCGACGTATGCGTTCTGGCGGGCGCCGCGGTGAATCGTGTTGAGGTTGACCTCACCACGGAAGGCACCGTCGACGAATATCCCGAACCCGAATCCGGTGCCGAGCTGGATCTCCCGCAGTCGCACCGAGCAACGCGTCGAGAAGGCACTCCGATCCTCCACGGTGTCGGGTTGACCCGGCGAGGGGCGCGGTTCCCAGGGGGTGAGCCAATCGGCGCAGCGACGCCGCACCTCGCGCCACTGCTCGAAATCTGACGCAGCCAACGGACGCAGCACCACTCGCCGTCCACGCAGGGTGACGGGCTCGGTCGGTGGGTTCGACGGGTGGGAACGACGTCGCAGCATCGGTTCAGCCGCCTGCGCCAGTCGGAAGCTGCGAGGCCACGAGCCCGTCGAGGATGTCGGCCTCGGAAACGAGACACCGCTCGAAACCCCATTGCCGCATGATTCCCACGAGCACACAGAGCCCGCCGACGATCACATCCGCGCGGGCACGTTCGAGGCCGGGATTGTGGACCCGGTCGGCCAGGGCCTCGGTGGCCAGCGTGCGGAACACGTCCTCCACAGCCGGCTTGGTCAGCTCGAAGTGGTGCACGGCGTCCGGGTCGTACTCAGGCAGACCCAGCTCCACCGCTGCAACGTTGGTCACCGTGCCGGCAAGGCCGACGAAGGTCGTGGCCGCGGTCATCATCGGGTGGTTCCGCAACACTGCGTCGAGGTGGTATTCGACCTCGGCCAGGCAGTTGGTGAGCTCCTCGGGTGCGGGCGGATCCGAGCGAAGGTGCTTCTCGGTCATTCGCACACAGCCCATCTGCACCGAGTCCGCCGACTCGACCTCGGACGATCCGAGAGCGAACTCGGTCGACCCACCCCCGATGTCGACAACGAGGTAGGGGCCACCCGAGGCAGGCAGGTCCCCGGTGGCTCCGCGGAACGACAACTCCGCTTCCTCGGCACCGCTGAGGATCTCCGGGCGGACTCCGAGTATGTCTTGTGCGGGTGCGAGGAAGTCTTCGCTGTTGTCGGCGTCGCGCACCGCGGACGTCGCTGCCACCCTCACGCCGACAACACCGTGTCGATCCATCTCGGTGCGATACTCGCGAAGCACCTCGAGCGTGCGTTGCACGCCCTCGCCGCCCAAGGCACCGGTCGCGTCCACGCCGGCTCCGAGACGAGTGACCCGCATGAGCCGCTCGGTGGTGGAAGCGCCGTCGGAGATGAGCAGGCGCGTGGAGTTGCTGCCACAGTCGATCGCGCCAACTCGGGACTGGCTCACCTGGAATCACCTGAGGTGTCGATTTCGAGTTCGCGCTGAACCCAACGTCCGACCGGGTCGTCGCCGCCTGCAAGGTGATGCGCGTAGTGGGCGTGCAAGCACTTCACCCCCCGGCGTGTGCCGCCGACGCCACCCGAGGGCCTCGGGCCCGCCCAGTCGGCGGGCAGCGCCGCGTCGCGTTCGTTCCGGTAGCGATCGTGAGCGGCCTCTATGGCCGCGAGACCCACTTCGACTTCCGCGCGGCTGACCGCTCCGGTTGATTCCAGACGACCGACGGCGCGTACCAGGTCTCGACCGACCAGGTAGAAGCGGGTCGGCATCGGTGTGCCGTCGGCCAACAGAGGCTCGTTGCAGATCACGACTGGGTCCCCTCCGGGGTCGCGCAGCACGACCTCGAAGCGCCCCATCGGGGCACGGCCCAGCAGCTCGGCGACACGCTGTGTGTCGCGCGGGCTCGCCATGGCCGGTTCGCCACCAGTTTCGAGGCTCAACCGCGCCTGCGGCGCAGCAGCCAGCGGATGACCAACACTGCAAGCACCGCTGCGACCAGCGGCGGTAAGACCCGCTGGGCCGTGGGGGCCCCTGCGGTACCCAACAGGTCGATCGGTTCGGGCTCCGGGCCCGGCTCGATCCTTGGCGGACTCGACTGTGCCGGCCTCTCGCCAGCAGATTCACCAGCCGATTCGCCGGCAGGCTCTTCGTGCAGCACCGTCTCGGCGAGGTTCGATG
>JBPCTP010000106.1:0-4787 GCA_051011615.1 Microthrixaceae bacterium
GTGTCGGGGGGGTAGAAAAGACAGGGGTGCGGGGGCACAAGGGGGGGCGCAGCTGGTCGTGGCGCCGATCCCCCCGGGGCGGGTGCCGCAGCAGAGGTTGCCGGCGGCTGAACCGCGGCTGATGCGGTGCCGGCGTCCACGGCGTCGAGCACGTCCTCACGGGTGATTCGCCCACCGACTCCGGTGCCGGCGATCGCAGCCGGATCCAGGTTGTGCTCTTCTACCAGCCGACGCACCAGCGGTGACAGCAACATGCCGCTCGCAGCTGATGTTGCGGCCGGCTGGGGCGGTGGCTGGGGTGCCGGCTCTGGCGCGGCTTCTGGCGCTGCTTGGGGCGCCGCAGGAGCTGGTGGAGGCGCGGCAGCTTGTGGTGGCTGGTCGGCGGCGGGTGCAGGCTGAGGAGCTGCCTCGGTCGGTGGCGCGGATGGCGCCTCAGTCACGGGCGCTTCGGCCTCGGCCGACGGGGCCTCCGGGGCGGCAGCGCCGTCACCCATCACGCCCAGCACGGTGCCGACGTCCACCGTCTCACCTTCTTCGACCCGGATCTCCTGGAGCACGCCGGATCCGGTGGCCGGTACCTCCGTGTCCACCTTGTCGGTGGACACCTCGAAGAGGGGTTCGTCCTCGGTGACGGTGTCCCCTACGGACTTGAACCAACGGGTGATCGTGCCCTCGGTAACCGACTCGCCGAGTTGTGGCATCACGATGTCCGACATTTTGCTCCTAGGTGAACCTGTATTGAACTTGTATTGTATTGCTGTCGCACCGGCTGGGCCCCACTGGGATCCTCAGGGCGTTTCCGCGCGACTGCCTCAGTGCAGGGATCTTCCCGTGAGTGAGAGCACTGTCTCGCCGAACAGTTCGGTCAACGACGGATGCGGCTGAATGAACGCTGCCACCTCGTCGACCGTCGCCTCCCAGTTGACCGCCAGGTAGCCACCACTGAGCTGCTCTGTGACCCACGGTCCGACCATGTGCACGCCCAGCACCTGGCCGGCGGTGCCGTCGGAGCGCTTCTCCGCGACGATCTTCACGAGGCCTTCGGTCTCACCGATGATCATGGCTCGGCTGTTGCCGGCGAACCGATGCTTCGACGTGACGACATCGAGGCCGGCTTCCTTTGCGGACTGTTCGGAATGCCCCGCGAAAGCAACCTCCGGATTGCAGTAGATCGCCCATGGCACCCGGTCGTTGTCCACCGGAGTCGAGCCTTCACCGAGGATGTCCTTGATCACACAGATCGCTTCGGCGAAACCGACATGTGCCAGCTGCGGAGTGTTGATGGCGTCACCGATCGCCCAAACGGAGTCCTCGCCGGTGCGGTAGTTGCCGTCGACCTCGACGAATCCACGCTCGCCGACCACCACGCCGGCGCCATCCGCCAGGAGGCCCGTGGTGTAGGGCGCACGACCGACAGACACCACGACCAGGTTCGCGTCGATGCTCTGGCCATCGCCGAAGTGCACCGAAGTGGAGCCCTGCCCGGGTTGGTGGCCTGTGACTGCGACGCCGGTGTTGACCTCGATGCCCTTCTTCTTGAACGACTGGCGCACAACACGTGTGACGTCCTCGTCGCATCCGGGAAGGATCTTCGGCAGGGCTTCGAGGATCGTCACCTTGGAACCGAGATCTGCAAGTGTCGACGCGAACTCACAGCCGATCGCGCCGCCACCGATCACCACCGCTTCGCGGGGGACCTGCGCGATGTTGAAGAACTCATCCGATGTCACCACGAGGTGACCATCAGGCTCGAAGCCGGGGATTGTCCGGGGCACCGAACCGGGGGCCAGGATCACGGCGTCCGCTGTCAGCGTTGCGGACTCGCCGTCGGCACCGGCAACGTGCACGGTACGTCCCGCCGCGAGCGTGGCCGTGCCGTTGAGCAGCGTCACCTTGCGGTTCTCGAGCAGCATCGTGACGCCGCCGGCGAGCTTGTCGACGATCTGCTGCTTGCGCTCGAGGGTCTTCGCCCAGTTCATCGTGAGTGGCGTCATCTCCACACCGAACTCGCCGGCGTGCTGAACGGTCCGAACGACCGATGCCGTCTCGAGGAATTCCTTGGCGGGCACACAACCGCGGTGCAGGCAGGTGCCTCCTATCTTGTCCCGCTCTACCAGGGCGATGTTGAGGCCGGCCGAGGCCCCGTAGAGGGCGGCGCCGTATCCGGCTGGCCCGCCGCCGATCACAACGACGTCGTAATGGTGTTCTGTCACGTGCAGAGCCTACAGACCCGTCGGGGCGCGACCGGCCCGCGACGAGCAGCGACGTCGGATCAGAGGATCTGGCTCGCCTGCACGGCGAATGCCACCAGCAGGGCCAGACCACAGAGGAGGGCGAGGATGATCAGCCATCGGGTGCTCACGGCCCCAAAGCTACGCCCGGGGGTGCCGTTGCCCGCATCCGGCCCCTAACCTTGGCCAGCCGGCGGGATCCCTGAAGGAGGCGACTGTGCGAGACGCATTGGGTGAGGTTCAATCGATTCTGGTCCTCGGGGGTGGCTCCGACATCGGTCGCGCCCTCGTGACCAAGCTGGCCTCGCGGCGATGCCGCACCGTGATCCTGGCCGGCCGCCCCGAGGACGACATGGAGCCCGTGGCAGAAGCCGCCTCGGCCGCCGGTGCGACGACCGTCGAGATGGTTCACTGGGAATCCACCGACGTCGAGTCCCACGAGAAGGTGATCGGCGAGGTGTTCGAGCGCTTCGGCGACATCGACCTCTGCTACGCCCCAGCGGGCATCCTGGGATCCCAGGAGGCGTTCGAGAAGAATCCGACCTTCGCCGCAAAAGCATTCGACATCAACCTGACCGGCCTCGTGTCGAGCTGCCTCGTCGTCGCGGCATGCATGCGAGCGCAGGGCCACGGTGCGATCGTGGTGATGGGATCGGTTGCCGGAGTCCGTGCTCGCAAGGACAACTACGTCTATGGCGCCACCAAGGCCGGCCTGGACGCTTTCGCCCAAGGCCTGGGCGACGCTCTCGAGGACAGCGGCGTCAGGGTCATGGTGGTGCGGCCCGGGTTCGTGCACACGAAGATGACCGAGGGGATGGACGCCGCACCTTTCTCCACAACGCCGGAAGCCGTGGCCGACGTGATCAGCGATGGCCTTGCCAAGGGCTCGGAAACGGCCTGGGCGCCGGGGATGCTGAAGTACCCGTTCTTCGTGTTCCGAAACCTGCCACGCCGTCTCTGGCGCATCGTCGCAGACCGCTGACCGTCGTTGCCACCACGTCGGGCGCCGACGCGGCGAGACTTGGAAACATGGAAATCGCAGTAACCGGCTCAACAGGATTGATCGGACGCGCCCTGGTCGAACGACTCCGCTCCGAGGGTCACCATGTTCTTCCCGTGATCAGGCCCTCGAGTGACAACGTCGTGGGCGACCCCATTCGCTGGGACCCGTACCACGACGAGATCGAGGCCGAGGCCTTCGAGGGGATCGACGCCGTCATCCACCTCGCAGGCGAAGGCATCGGCGAAAAACGCTGGAGCACCGAACAGAAGCGCCGAATCCTCGATTCCCGCACGATCACCACTGCGCTGCTGGCCGAGACCCTCGCAGGCTGTTCGAAGCCACCGGCGGTGTTCCTGTCCGGATCGGCGATCGGTTACTACGGCGACACCGGCGACACCCCGACCGACGAGTCGGGCGCGGCCGGCGACGACTTCCCGGCGAAGGTCTGCGGGGTATGGGAAGCGACCACCACAGCAGCCGAGGGTGGCCCGATTCGAGTTGCCCACCTGCGCACCGGAAGCGGGCGGTCGCCCAAGGGTGGGGCGCTCGCCCGCCAGCTGACACCCTTCAAGCTGGGTCTGGGAGGCCGTGCGGGCAGCGGTCGTCAATACATGAGCTGGATCCACATCGACGACGAGGTGGACGCAATCGTGCACCTCCTTCAGGCCGAAGAATCGGGGCCGGTCAACCTCACCGCTCCAGATCCCGTGACCAACTCCGAGTTCACGAAGGCCTTGGGCGGCGCGCTCAACCGACCGACCACTGTGCTGCCCATGTTCGGCCCACGCATGCTGTTCGGTCGGGAGCTGGCCGACTCTCTGTTGCTGACCAGCCAGCGGGTCATACCGAATGTGTTGGAGGACTCCGGCTTCACCTTCAGCCACCCTGCGATCAACGAGGCGTTCGCCGACCTGCTCGGGTGACGGGCTGGCGGGCACGCCACCACACTCAAACTCGACCCTCAGTGTCTGAGCTGCCCTGTCCTTCCGCTTGGCTACTCAAGTTCGACGTTCAGTGACTGAGCCGCCGTATTCGCGCTGGGCCGCTCAACGATCAACTTGAGCGGCCGGCAGCGCTGGATCGGCGGACTGAGGCTCAGAAAGAGACGCCGGGCCTGAACTGGACCACACCAGCGGGTCGCTTTGCGGGCTTGCCGAGCCAGAACGCGTGGTCGGCCATCGCGAGCAGCTCGTGATCACCCGAGCTGTTGCCGTAGGCCCACATCTCGAGATTCTCCACCGGGCCGTCGGAGGGGGCTCCCAGCCAGGCACGCAGCCGCGATTCCTTCTCCGCAGCGCGCACGTTGGGGTGCAACAGCCGGCCGGTGAGCGCGCCGTCCACCACTTCAGGCTCTACCCCGATCACGCCGCTCATGTGGAAGTGCCGCGCGATCGGCTCCAGGTAGTAGGTCAGCGAGGCCGAGACGAACAGGGTCTCGTGGCCGGCCGCCACATGGCGCCGCAGCTGCTCGACCATTTCAGGGCGCAGTCCCCCGTCCACCAGTCGGGTCGCATAGGCGCCACCTCGACGCAGCAGGTCACGTTCGTCGTGTC
>JBPCTP010000107.1:0-2907 GCA_051011615.1 Microthrixaceae bacterium
CAGCCATGCCGCGCCGTCGGGCTCTACCTCAGAGCGATCAGGATCGCCGCTGCCGTTCGGCCGCCAACCACGCCGCGAATGGCCCATGAGGGCGGCACGGAAAGCCGGCTATTCACACCCTGTCGAAGACGGGGAACTCCAGCGCTGGATCTCGGGCGCCGCCCACCCATGAATATCCCCCGATGCCCTTGTCAGGCCTCATCGGTCATGCCGAGAGCCTCAGCCAATCGTTCGACCCTCTTGCGGTCCGCTTCCTCCGGAGCCGGTCCTCTCCAAGGAGCGCCCGGCAGTCGACCGGCCGGTTCCGCAATATGGAGCTGGCTGTAGTCGCCAGAGCGCGCCTCTAGGTCGAGGCCGGCCTCGACTGCTGCGAGGGAGAACTCCTCGACGGTCCATCCGGCCCGCAGAGAGGTCTCCCAATCGGCCTTGAATGCACGCTCGAGCGGACGGCCAGAGGCCAGCTCGTAGCCACGCGGGATGTGCCGGATCATCTTCTCATCCGGTCGCACGAGATCGAAGAGCCACACACCAGCGCCATCACGCTTTCGGATCTCATACATCGACCGCAGGACAGCGATGAGGTCGGCGCTGGTCGGACAGTGGTGGAGCGCAGAGAGACTGCAGACCACCGCAACTGGCTCGGTCACGACGGCGGCGGCCTCGCGTGCGTCTCCGTGCAAGAGGACGACGCGAGACTCGAGGCCAGCCTCAGTGAGGGAGGCCGAGGCAATCGAGAGCATCCGCTCCGACAGGTCGATTCCGACACCTTCCAGGTCCGGGCGACCCAGAAGCAGGTGTCGGAGGAAGCGGCCCGAACCACAGAAGGCGTCAAGGACCCGCGCGCCTTCTGGAAGTCTTCGACTCAGCTGGGTCGCATTGAGGTGGTAGATCGGGTACAGCGCCCCTGCTGTCTCACCGGCGCGGTGGAATGCCTCCACGGCGTCAGCGCTCTCCATCACGATCTCGGGCTCGGGAACCCGCACCGCCGTCACAACCATGACCTCACACCGCAGGACCCTAGACCAGCTCCCGGAGAGGTGGGATGGGTCGTGCCAGCACCGAGCGCCGCACCCAGGTCGGACAGGCCCTCGCGTGCCGGGCGGAGAGCCTCCCAGCGAGGTCGGACGTAGCTCCTCTCAAAGCGAACATGGCAGATGAGGACTACTGGTGGAGACGGCGGTCCAAGTCCGACGCGACCGTTCCGACGCGCGCGGCCTAGGTGGGTGGGTGGGTCGCGCGTTTGGGCTGATCCAACTGGTTCGGCCTGCTGGTGGGTGGGGAGCGACCTGGTGGAACGCAGGCCGCAGGGGGCCTTCGCGGTATCTGTCTTGCGTGTCGGTAGGAGTCAAGAGCCGCTCGGCTGTGGGTGCGGGAAGCGGCTTCGCGTATTGGATCGCCTGCCTGCCGTCCCGCATGAGGGCCGAAAGGAGCCCGATCCAGTGCGATCCAGTGCCAAGTGAGGACTATGTGTGACCTGCGTGTTTGTCGGATCCATGCAGGTCAGCCACTCGGGCCTCCAGCTTTCACACGGCAGAGGTCGGCAGTTCGACTCTGCCATCGCCCACCAATGCCGACCTGCGGACCCTTGCTGTTTCTGCCTGCCTGCTCGACAGACTCTCGATGGCTGGCGCGCATGACCGTCACTTTGGGTGCTGTTCGTTCGCTCACGCGGCTGGGCTCGAAACGGTTTCGAGTTCGTAGGTGACCTGGTAGACCTCGCCGTGCAGCAGTCCTTGGGAGTAGTCGAGGACTGTGAAATAGGGGCGTGTCCTGCCCGGTACTCGACCTCGACGGGTTGTGCGATGGCGTCGGGCAGTTGCCCCATGCGCCTTCGGCGATCGAGCGCGGACGCCGCGCCGAGACCGAACTACTCAGATGCCGAGCGCCCACATCTCACTGCACCGATACTAGGCGGGTAGCTTCTGTGCGTGGGTGTTCGGCGTCGCATGCACAAGGGCTACACGCGCCTGCAACAGACCCCTGCACTCCGCCGGATGGCTCGACCACAACGATTGGCCATTCTCGGAACGGTTCGTGGCGGTAGTCAGCTCATCGCACAGACCCTGCACTCGTACGGCGTTCGTTGTGGGCACGAGTCGATCTTCACGAAAGAAGGGTACTGGGCACGGTTTGGCTGTGAAGGCGACAATTCACGGAGCGCCGTCGCGTTACGGGACTACTTCGACGGCATAGCGGGGGGTCAAGGCCGCGATCCTGTCAAGACCATCTCTTCGTGGGCAGCCATGGAGATGTGGCGGCTGGGCAGCACACACCGCGCATCCATCGAAGGAAGCGGCGAGCACGTCGCGGGTGGCCCGCTCACCGACGCCGTGCGCTTCTATGTCGAGTCGAACCTGAAGTGCGACCGGGCGGCCCGGTTTCGCTGTCGGGTCGAGTGCATCGATGAGGCGCTCCCTGCGATACTCCACCGAGTTCAACCCAGTGATCTGGCGTCGCAGCCCGACGCTGACCCCGTGTCTCGTCAGACGAACCACCGGTCTGGGCACGTCAGCATCGGCGTTCTCGACGAACTCCCCGCCGGGGAGGACCGAGACCGCCTGGTGCATATGGCGTCTGGGTGTGGGAACGGGTGACCAGCGCCCGAGCGACTGTTCGCACGCTGCGTCGGTCGGTTGGCGGCACGGTGCGGTCCGCTCCGATGCGCCTGTTCCCCCGAACCTTCCGCCGCCGGCGGTTCGAGCGTGTGCACGGCTACGTCCCCAATCTCGACGAACCGCGGTCATTCAACGAGAAACTGCAATACCGAATGCTGCACTTCGATGACGGCAACTACGCCGACTATGCCAACAAGGCTCGGGCTCCCAACTATGTGCAGAACAAGGTCGGCGACGAGTTGGATCTTGCGCGGAACTTCGGCGTGTTTCGGCCCCTCACTGAATCGATTCT
>JBPCTP010000108.1:0-4757 GCA_051011615.1 Microthrixaceae bacterium
CGCCAGGAGAGCGGGGGACGCAACTCCCTCACGCGCATCGCCGTCACCACCGGTTCTGAGGTCGGATTCGGTGAGACCGTGGACGACGCGCTCGCAGATCTCGTCGACGGATACGAGCCTCCTGCCCAGGAGGGTGACGAGCCAACCGAACCGACTGTTGAAGGCGAACCATCCGAGGGCGACGAAACCCCACAGGAGCCGGACCGGACGACCGAAGAAGCCCTCGCAGAGGCGGACACGCTGTTCGATGAGGCTGATGCGGCCCTCGTTGACGGGGATCTCGGGGAATACCAGGACAAGGTCTCCGAGGCCCGCGCCCTACTGGAGGAAGCGCTTTCCGGACTCACGGGTGTCCCGGCCACCGATGGCGCCGCATCGGATACCAACGGAGAGACCACCACGACCACCGTGCCTGACGGCTGAGGTCCCAGTCGGGGATCGAAGCTCGCCCGTGGTTGCGCCGTGGGCTGCGTTTGACTTGCGAGCTTGTGAACGACTGAACTTGCTCCTCAGTTGATTCACAGGGACCACTCCGGCGCGCCCGGCCATGGGTCCCCAAACCCGAGGAAATCTCGATGCTGCAAATGCTCGCCGAAGGCGGCTACCAAGAGTTCGGACTAGACGGTCAGGAATGGTTCTGGCTCGCCTTCTGCATCGCGATCTCGGTGATCGCGCTCGTCGTTGGCTACGCCATGATGCGCGGCGTCCTGTCGAAGGACACCGGCAACGACAAGATGAACGAAATCGCCGGGGCGGTTCAGGAAGGCGCGATGGCCTACATCAAGCGCCAGTTCCGAACCATCCTGCTGATCGTCGTACCGCTCGCAGTTGTGGTTTTCGTTACCTCCGCGGAGGTGCTGTCGCCGGCCGGTGACGGCCTGTCCAAGTGGGAATCGGGGGCTTGGCGAACGGTTGCGTTCCTCGGCGGCTGCCTGTTCTCCGGCTTCATCGGCTATCTCGGCATGTGGCTCGCCACCCGTGCCAATGTGCGCACCGCAGCCGCAGCCCAGAAGGGTTCGATGGATGCGGCCATGCAGGTCGCATTCCGCGCCGGCGGCACGATCGGCCTGTTCACGGCCGGTCTCGGTCTGCTCGGTGCCACGGCGATCGTGATGATCTTCCAGAACACGGCCTCCGCGATCCTCGTCGGATTCGGCTTCGGCGGATCGCTTCTGGCTCTCTTCCTGCGTGTTGGTGGTGGCATCTTCACCAAGGCCGCCGATGTGGGAGCGGATCTCGTGGGCAAGGTCGAGGCGGGTATCCCCGAGGACGATCCCCGCAACCCGGCGACCATCGCCGACAACGTGGGCGACAACGTCGGCGACTGTGCCGGCATGGCCTCTGACCTCTTCGAGTCCTTTGGCGTGGTGCTCGTGGCCAACATCATCCTCGGCGTCACTGCGTTCAACGCCATCGGAATCGAAGGTGACGAGGCGGTCAAGGGCCTGATCTTCCCCCTCGCCATGATGGGTGTCGGCCTGCTCGCCTCGATGATCTCGATCTACCTCGTCAAGGCCCGCCAGGGTGAAACCGACGCCCTGAAGCCGATCAACCGAGGTCTCAACATCGCTTCGTTGATCATGCTCGTGGGAGCGGCGGTCATCGCCTTCACCTACGTGGGCAACCCCGAAGGGATCGGGCCCAACTCGATCTCCGGTGTCGGCATGCGCATGTTCGCCGCAATCGTGGTCGGTGTGATCCTCGGCCAGGTGGCCAGCCGCATCACCCAGTACTACACATCCAGCCAGTTCAAGCCGGTGAAGGACATCGCGGAGGCCGGGCGCACCGGGCCGGCGACGGTGATCCTCTCGGGTATCTCCTCCGGCATGGAGTCAGCGGTGTGGGCAGTCGTCGCCATCGCAGTGGCCATCCTGGTCGGCCTCGGACTGGGCGACGGCAACGTGCTCTTCGCCGTGTACCTGGTGGCGCTCACGGGCATCGGCATGCTCTCCACGACGGGCATCGTGGTGGCGGAGGACACATTCGGTCCGATTGCCGACAATGCGCAGGGAATCGCCGAGATGAGCGAGATCCTCGAAGGCGAGACAGAGGAGATCCTCGACGGACTGGACACGGTGGGCAACACCACCAAGGCCGTGACCAAGGGCTTCGCCATCGGCTCGGCGGTCATCGCTGCCGTCGCTCTGTTCGCTTCGTTCCGTGAGACGATCGCACAGGAGACCGAGTCCTTGGCTGACATCGCGGTTCTCGATGCCTTCGACTCCATTGCGATCAACATTGCCGATCCGAAGACATTCGCCGGCGGTCTGATCGGCGGCACGGTCGTGTTCCTCTTCTCGGCGCTCGCCATCCTGGCCGTGAGCCGCACCGCCGGAATCGTCGTGCAAGAGGTCCGCCGCCAGTTCCGCGAGAAGCCCGGGATCATGGACTACAGCGAGAAGCCGGACTACGGCCCGGTGATCGACATCTGCACGGGCGCTGCACTCCGCGAGTTGGCCACACCGGCGCTGCTGGCAGTGCTCATGCCGATCGTCATCGGATTCGGACTCGGCCCGTACGCGCTGGGCGGCTACCTGGCGGCGATCATCGTCGTGGGTGCCTTGATGGCCAACTTCCTGTCCAACGCAGGCGGTGCCTGGGACAACGGCAAGAAGTACATCGAAGAGGGCAACCTCGGGGGCAAGGGCTCCGAGGTGCACACCGCCGTCGTGATCGGTGACACCGTCGGTGATCCGTTCAAGGACACCGCCGGGCCTGCGATCAGCCCGTTGATCAAGGTCATGAACCTTGTTTCGCTGCTGGTGCTGCCCGCAATCATCAGCCTGGCCGACAACAACATCCGCTACGTCATCGCCGGAGTTGCCCTCGTCATCATCCTTGCCTCAGTAGTGTTCTCGAAGTCGCAGGCCACGTCGTTCGGAGACGACGATGCCGAGGCGGCGAAGGAACCAACCAGCGCCTGAGGCGCCAACACGAGCCCAGGGGGTGCGGTGGCACACCGGCAGCCACCAGACGAGGTAGCCATCGTCGCTGTGGCCGGTGTGCTGCGCGGCTATCACGACGACGCCCGCAAGGCCCTTCCCGGCGTGCTCGATGGATCCGCCGAGGACCTTCACCGGTTCCGGATCTCCGTTCGCAGGGCGCGCAGTGTCGTAGCGGTTTCCGCAGGCGTGATGCCCGAGGAACCGCGGGTTGCACTGAGGCATTCGCTACGGACCATCGGCCGTCTCAGTTCGCCGGTTCGAGATCTCGACGTGTTCACTGCCGAGCTGCCGGATCTCGCGGCACAGGCGGTGGGAAAGGACCCAAAGGGGCTTGCTGCGTTGGTGGAGTTGGCCGAGGCTGCGCGTCAACGCCCGGCGGTGAGCCTGGAATGGGCCCTTCGCGGCCCTGACGGCGCCCGGCTCTTCGAGGACTGGGAACTCGCCTCGACCAGCGTTCCCGCCGGCGGCGTAGCGCCCGGTGCGCTTGCAACCGATCCCGCACTCGACGTCGTGGACACCTGGGTGTGGGAGCTCTTTCGAAGCTGCCGACAAAAGGGCAGGGAGGCCGTCGAGTCCGATGACCTCGAGCGCTGGCACGACCTGCGCAAGTCACTCAAGAAGCTCCGCTATGTCCTCGAGGCGTTCGACTACCTGCACGATCGCAAGGATCTCAAGGCAGCCCGCAGGCAACTCAGGCGGCTCCAGGAACACATCGGCGGTCTCCAGGACTGCAGGGTGCAGGGCGAGCTTGTCAACGAGATGCGTGAGCGAGCGATCGCCGGCCGCGTCGAATCCGCCAGTGACCTCGCCACCGAGATACACCTCGACGTTGCCCGCCGCCTGGCGCGCATCCACGCCGAGTGCACCGATGCCTGGCAGGACTTCGACACCGGCGATACGAAGAGCGTATTCAAGTCGCTCACCGCCGGCCGTTCTGCGTGAGCCGGGGCACTTGGTGACTGCTCCAGTGGCTCTTGTCGCCCTGGCACGGCGACAGGGTCAGCGGCGCAGGATTCGCAGACCACGCGACAGCCGGCCCTCGCTTGAACCCGGGCCGTCGAGAGTGAAGACCACCGCACGCTCACGGCGGCCCCGCACATCGATGCGCCCGGCCGGCGTCCAGCCGTCGCGGTTGCCCGCTGACTCGATCACCGTCGCAGAGGCCAGCACACCGCTTCGTTGGTTCTTGGCAGAATCACACAGCCGGGACGCAAGGTTCACGACATCGCCGATGACGGTGTATTCGTAGCGCTCCGGGGTGCCCACGAAGCCGGCGAGCACCTCGCCGGTGGCAACCCCTATGCCGGCGAAGAGCGGGCCGCCCTCGCGTTCGAGCTGGCGCGGCAGGTAGCGGGCTGCTCGCAGCGCGCGAGCCGCGTGATCAGGTTGGTCCTGTGGGGCACCGAAAATGCACAGGGCTGCATCACCCTCGAACTTGTTGATCCAACCGCCCTCGCGGTTCACGACTGCCACAACGGCGCCGAAGAAGCGGTTGAGCATGTCCACGACCTCGCCGGGATCGTGTGTCTCGGCGAACGACGTGTATCCGCGCAGGTCCACGAACAGCACTGTCACCTCGCGTATCTCGCCTCCCTGGTGCGGGTTTGATGCCAGATCCGCGAGGCCCGCATCGCCAACCTGTTTGTGGAACAGGTCCCGCAGTTCCTCACGTTCGCGAATCCCGGCGGCGAGTTGATTCACCCCCTGTGTGAGTCGGCCCAGCTCGCCCAGGTCGTCGACTGGCATCTCGACGTCCAGCTCACCCTCCTCGACTCTACGAAGGCCGTCGCGGATTCGCAGGATGGGTCGCAC
>JBPCTP010000109.1:0-3717 GCA_051011615.1 Microthrixaceae bacterium
GCAATGGGCTGCTGATGCCGGCGCGCGTCTCGTGGTCATGCGACCCGCAGCGCCCACAACAGCAACCGGGCGGCGCTCGCCCTTCGACGCAACCTATGACAGGTTCTGGGGCGCCCTGGAGGAGTCCGGATTGACTCTGGTTCTGCATGCGGGCGACGGCGGTGTGTCGTTCAACGGCTATGCACCCGAGGGTTTCGCCGCAACCTTCGACGGTGGTTGGAAGCCGTCGATCAAGTTCTACGCGATCGAGCAGGCGATAAGGGACTGGCTGCTCTCGATGATGTTCGAGAACCACCTGGCCAAGTTCCCCCGACTGCGCATCGCGTCGGTTGAGAACGGCGCGGAGTTCCTGGGCGACATGTTCAACAAGTTGCGCTCCAACGCCTCCAAGATCCCGGGCTACTACCCGGAGGATCCGGTTGAGATGTTCCGACGCAGTGTGTGGATCAACCCTTTCTGGGAAGACGACGTGAATACAGTCACGGAGCTCATGGGCGCCGAGAGGGTGCTGTTCGGCAGCGACTGGCCCCACATCGAGGGGATGCCCCAGCCGCTGGACTACCTGCCGGAGTTGAACAAGCTGACCGACGAGCAGCGGCGCAGCGTGCTGCACGACAACGCTGCGGAACTGATCGCCCCGAGCGCCGGCTGAGCGGCCCGACCGCCGCCGACGCCCTGACCCAACTGACGATCGCGGAGTTTGCATGCAGGTCGATACAGCCATCTACGACCTTGCAGGCGCAGGGGAACGTGCACGCGACCTCGAAGCTGCCGGTTTCGACGGCGTGTTCACCTTCGAGGGGCCACATGACGTATTCGTGCCGCTCGCACTTGCCGCCGAGGCCACCCAACTGCGGGTGTGGTCCAACGTGGCGATCGCATTTCCGAGGAATCCGATTCACCTGGCGCACACCGCACGTGATCTGCAGGAGTTGTCCGGCGGCCGTTTCGTTCTGGGCCTCGGGACCCAGATCCGGCCACACATCGAACGTCGCTTCGGTGCCGACTTCGACCGACCGGTACAGAGAATGGGAGACCTGATAGGTGCATTGCGCGCGATATTCGCCACCTGGGACACAGGCGAGCGGTTGCACCACGATGGTCCGTACTACTCGCACACCTTGATGACCCCGATGTTCAGCCCCGGGCCCAGCGAGTGGGGGGCACCACCGATTCACGTAGGCGCTCTGGGTCCTCGACTCACCGAAATGGTTGCCGCAGAGGCCGACGGCCTGCTCGTGATGCCCTTCACCTCGCAGCGGTTCTTCGAGCAGCAGACGTTGGTGGCCGTAGAACGGGGGTTGGGTCGTCGAGACGATTCACTTGCCCCGCTCGAGATCGTGCCCGAGCTGATCGTGTGCGTGGGTCGCGACGAAGCGGAGTTGGCCGCAGCGGACGCGGGATGCCGCAGCCTGCTCGGCTTCTACGGGTCCACGCCTGCCTATCGGCCCGTGCTTGAAGCAGAGTCTCGGGGCGAACTCCAACCGCAGCTGCGGGACATGTCCCGCGCCGGCCGTTGGGACGAGATGGCCACCCTGATCGACGACGAACTACTGGCTGCGATCGCGGTGCGCGGCACACCGTCGGAAGTGGCTGCGCAGATCGAGCAGCGATACGGTCCCCACGCCGAGCGGATCGCGATCTACATGCCCTACGAGGTGCCGGAAACGCTGTTGGGTGAGCTGCTCGAGCGGCTTCACTCCATAGGGCGACCGCCCGGGTCTACGATTGGCCCCCATGACTGACCGCGGCCTGACCCACCTCGATCCTCTCGGCCGGGCACGCATGGTGGATGTCACCCCGAAGGAGCAGACACACCGGCGGGCCATCGCCCGTGGGCGCGTGCACATGAGCACCGACACCACATCACTCGTGGCACGGGGGGCGATCAACAAGGGCGACGTGCTCTCTGTCGCCCGTGTGGCGGGCATCCAGGCCGCCAAGCGGGCATCGGAGCTCATTCCGTTGTGCCACCCGGTGATGGTCGGTGCGGTGCTCGTGAACTTCCGCATAGAGGACAGCTTCATCGAGGTTGAGTCTCAGGTGGAGACAGTCGACCGTACGGGTGTCGAGATGGAGGCGCTGACCGCTGTGAGTGTGGCCTGCCTCACCATCTATGACATGTGCAAGTCCGTGGACCGGTCGATGGTGATCGGCGAAGTAGCCCTCTGGGAGAAAACGGGCGGCCGGTCAGGTGTCTACCGACGCCCATCGGGCGAATCGCTCGACGAGCGCCTCGGTGCACTGGACGGAGACGAATTCCCCGAAGTGTGACAGAAGCCCCGGGTACTCCGCTGCGAGCCCGGATCAGCCCTGATTCAGCGATCGCGGTGGAAAGCTGCGCCGTCGCGATAGAGTTACACGTATGTAGTTCCGTCAACTACTTGTAACAGTGGCTTCATGATTGTTAGCTTCTTGCTCACCCCAGTGAAACGGCACCGACACCCAGTCGGGCCCTATTCAAGCGCCACGGCCCCGTTGCCGTCGGAGGTTGGAACCAAGTGATCTCGATTCTCGTGCTCGCAGGTCTTGCAGTCGTGTGGGCGATCGTCATATTTCCTGACGTTGTCCGCTGGATCTCGAACAACCGGCGCGGCGACACCATCCGCACCTTCAACAGCCAGCTCTCATCGCTGGGCCGGTCCAATGCCCTGCGCAACGACAATGTGATCGAGCTGCGTGACCGCATGGTCTCGCCGTCGTCGACCGGGAGCGCCCTGCGCGCGCCCAGCCGTGACGTGATTCCGATCGGTTCGCAGCAGCACGAACGCGTCGCGTCAGATCAGCGGCCCCAGCAACCCCAGCCTCGGCCGGTTGCTCAAAGCGAGGTTGCGGGCCCATCCCCGAAGCCCGTTTCTCCCGCTGTTCGCAAGCGGCGCCAGGACGTATTGGTGGCCCTGGGAGCAGCGTGCTTGCTCACGCTTCTTGCCACGATCGCCTTTGGCCCGGTGTTCCTGTACGTGCACCTGCTCGCCGACGCACTGCTCGTGGGCTACCTGCTGCTCCTTCAGCGGGCGATCTCGGGCAAGGCGGCACCAAGGAGTGCGACGAGCCACTCAACCGCACCGATCGGCAGCCTCGCTCCTACAGGTACGGCTGGAGTTCGCTCATCGATCGTGGAGCCTCGCCGTATCGCGAACTGAGCGATTCGCGGTTCGGAGCGAATGGTCGATTCGATTCCGGGGCACAGTTTCAGGGGCGATAGGATGACCCTTCCGTTGGGGGCGTAGCTCAGCTGGCTAGAGCGCCTCGGTCGCATCGAGGAGGTCGTGGGTTCGACTCCCATCGCCTCCACCAACGAAGAAGGCCCACCCCGTTCCAGGGTGGGCCTTCGTGCTGACCACGGTGCCGGTCAGGCGACGGTTGCGCCGGAGCGGTTGATGGCCGCAGCATCGGTGCCGAGGTAGGCGGCGATGACAGCCGGGTGATCCAGCACCTCCGACGGCGGAAACTGCAGGATCACTTCGCCGAACTCCATTGCAGTAGCCCAGTGATCGAAAGTACATTTGCCATTTCTGAACTAGGTTCGGAAATGGCAAGGATCGAGCGGTCAGCCGACCAGCAGGACGTCGTGCGCCCACACAGCTACCAGGGCACCGATGCTGAGTGCCGGACCAAACGCGAAGTGGCCACCCTTGCGAACCGCCATGGTCCAGACCCCGACGACCACGCCCACGAAGCTACCGATCAGCAGTCCCCAGATGACGAGCATCGGGC
>JBPCTP010000110.1:0-3685 GCA_051011615.1 Microthrixaceae bacterium
GCGTTCGGCTATCCGCTGCGATATGTGGAGTACGAGGCCTCCTCGGCAGTTGCGCTCGACCAGGCGTCGCTCGCCGGAACCATCGAGGCGACCGATGCCCTCGTCGCCGCCGAGGACCTGGGGCCAGGCTGGACCGAGGGCGACGCCGCTCTCGGAAGTTTCGGAGTGCTCGGAGCCGACGTGTGCGGTGAGGTCATCGAAACCCCCACGCCGCTGTCGCCCAAGGAAGCCGCGGTGTGGGTTGACGAGACCAACGGCGCGCGGATCATCGCCCAGGCGCTGCGGGTGGATCGCTGGAAATCGGCAGAGGAGTACGTGTCCGACGTTGCTGACGGTCTCACGGAGTGCGACACCTATTTTCGGGAGGTCGAGGGAGTGCAGGTGAAGGTGACCTCCACAGACCTCGATCGTGACCCGCCGGTAACCGATCACGTGGACCGCAGGTACCAGTCACCAGAGGGTGTCCAGGACTGGTCGATGATGTCCGTCGGAGACGTGATCATCGCCATCCAGTACCTGGCCGCAACGCCTCCGCCCGAGGGGCTGTTGCGGGAACTGGAGGACGAAGTCTTGCGACGGGTCGCCCCCGAGGAATTCGCCGTGGGAGGGATTGATCCGGCCGCGCTTGACCCGAGTGCTGATCCTGCGCTCACCACCGCCGTCCCCACGACCGCCCCCGGCGGCTAGGCCGGCAAACGCAGGGGCTGTCCGAGCCGGGATCAATCGCTGCGGTTCAGAGCTGGTCCCGCATGAGGTGGAATGCCTCGGCAGCTTCGTGGTGTATCGAAGCTGCTACTTCTCCGAGGCGTTCTCGTTGGCGGGACCGGAAACGGGCCAGCTGCTCGTCTCGACCCGTCGTTGGGTCGGACGCCGTGTCGTCGGCGATTCGGTAGAAGTGGGTGGTCTCCATCTGGCTTTCATGAGCTTCGAGAGCCGACAGCTTGGCCTGGACATCGGCCTCGTCGAGAGTTTCGTGGTGATTCACCACGTCGGCTTCGAACAGAAGGAGCGCCTCGGGTCGGTGTACCTCGAGGCCGTTGTCGAGTTGTTCTCGATGGAAGAAGGGGTCCCGGGCGGCGACGATGCCGTCGATCACAAGCCGTCCGGCTGCGGCGTGATCGGGATGGAGCCGGTATCGGCGCCATGGGTCGTGCCCCAGGATCACCTCGGGAGCGAGGCGGCGGATCACCGCCGCCACACTCGCTCGCGTCTCGGTGTCTGCGACCAGTTCGCCATCGACCGAGCCGAGCATCACCACTTCACCGTCCGCTCCGAGAAGCTCGGCCGCTCGATGCTGCTCCTGCACCCGGCGGGCCACAAGAGCCTCCTGGTCGGCGTCGGGGTCCCAGGTGCCCTTCGACCCGTCGGTGAGCACGAGGTGGTGCACCACGCATCCCGACCGGGCCCACTTGGCGAGCGTCGCACCGCACTGGAACTCCGCATCGTCAGGGTGCGCCACGACCACCAGAGCGCTGGCTGGAGTCGGAAGGTCGATCGATTCGGGCACGTCTAGTTGCCCGATGTCGGAGGACAGCTCGCCAGAGCGGCCGGCAGCTCGCCGAGGGCGGCCGGGGGGTTCAGGTCAGCTGGTTCGTCAACGTCCCAGCCGAGGGCCGCGTCCGCGATCTCGGTGACCGACAGACCGGCGGAGGTGGCATGACGGACGTGGGCTGAACGCGAATCCGGTCCATAGGAGAGGGGGAAGCGCACGTCGGTGGGAATCGACATCACATTGGTTCCCCGCCCGTGGCGGTCGGGGACCAGCAGGACCTCCGCCGTGGCTGCCGCAGCCAGCCGCTCCATCGCAGCTGCGAAGGGCAGGTCCGCATGCGCGATGACCACGCGGTCGATGCCGGACACGGCTGCTTCGTCGACTGCCTTCGTCAAGGCCGCGTTGAGGTCACAGCCCGGTGTCCAGCACACCGATGCGCCGGCATCGAGTGCCCACCGGCGTACTCCGTCGTCATCACACACCACGACGACGGGCAACGGGGAGGCGGCACGGAGCACGGTGTCGGCCATGGCCCTCGCCAGTCGTGAGCGCTCGACTGGTTCGAGCTGTGCTGCGAGTCGCTGCTTTGCAAGATCGAATCCCTTGACGGGCATGAGCAGCTGCGCCCGTTTGGGCAATGAATCGTCGGGTTGCCCGTCGCGGCCCATATTCGGATCATACGGCTGGGCCACGGCGGGCCAGCCATCGCTGTTCGGTCAGCGAAGTTCATTGCTTGCCCGTCGGCGACGCACACGGCGCTCCTATGGTGGGGCGATGCATATTCGGGTCGCAGTGATCGGCGGAGGTTCCTGGGGTACCACGGTTGCGCATCTCGCAGCCCACACGGCGCCGACGGTGCTGTGGGCCCGTCGCCCTGATCTGGCCCAAGAGGTGAACGAACACCACACCAACGAGCGTTACCTGCCCGGCTACCAACTCCACCAGGAGCTGTGGGCCACCGATGACCTGCGCGAGGCAGTGCGCGGTGCAGATGTGATCGTGATGGGAGTTCCCTCGCAGGGCTTTCGGTCAGCCCTCGAAGAGGTGGCGCGGTACGTGCGCGCCTGGGTGCCTGTGATGTCGCTGACCAAGGGTCTCGAACAGGGCAGCCGGCTGCGGATGACCCAGGTGATAAACGACGTGTTGCCGGGCCACCCCGCAGCGGTGCTGACAGGACCGAACCTGGCCAAGGAGATACTCGCCGGGGATGCAGCAGCGGCGGTTGTCGCCACTCCGGACCCCATCGTCGCCCAGCACCTGCAGCAGATCTTCCACCAACGGCTCTTCAGGGTCTACGTGAATCCGGACGTGACCGGATGCGAGGTCGCCGGCGCGCTCAAGAACGTCATCGCAATCGCGGCGGGCATGGCTGATGGCCTGGGCGCCGGTGACAACACCAAGGCGGCGGTGATCACGCGTGGTCTCGCCGAGATATCGAGGCTCGGGGAAGCGATGGGTGGCCAGTTCGCCACCTTCTCGGGGCTCGCCGGCATGGGCGACCTGATGGCGACCTGCATGTCGACCCAGTCCCGCAACCGCTTCGTCGGTGAACAACTTGGCCGCGGCCGGACAATCGACGAGGTGATCGAGGAGATGAACATGGTTGCAGAGGGCGTCAAGACCTCGCGTGTGGTCATGGAACTCGCGCGGGAGCATTCGGTGGAGATGCCCATCGCCGAGGAGGTCTTTTCCGTTTGCCAGGGCGATGCGACTGCTGTGGACGCCTATCGCGGGCTGGTCCGAGGTCAGGATGGTGGCGTTGAGCACCCGACCCTGCGCTTCTGAGCGCAACCGATGCTGACGTAGCCTCGGGCAATGGCTGAAGCGATCCCCCCTCAGCCCGATTCGCCCGAGCTCGAGACGGGTGAGTCGGTCGTGGGCGTGCCCACACGTCGGGTTCCGGTGCCTCCGGTGCCTTTGGCGCTCCGCCTTGGCGACGACGGCACTCCGAAGCGCCAGTGGTCACCGATCGCAACGCTGGACACACCAGTCCTTGCAGAGGTGGACCCGGCAGGACGCGTCCAGGTGGTCGGCAAACAGTGGTCGCTGGATTGGTGGGTAGGTGCAGAGGACCGCTGGCACCACCCTTCGATGGAGGGGGCGCGATCCAGCGGAGCACTGGATGGTTCGCCAGTGCGCGAGACACGCCTGCGGGTGCCCGGCGGCGAGATCATCCAGCGTGTCGGCGCGGCC
>JBPCTP010000111.1:0-4010 GCA_051011615.1 Microthrixaceae bacterium
TCGCAGCACCCTCCGAGGGCTGCTGAACCAACAAACCCCCCAACAGCAATCCCCCAAACCAACCCGGATGGAGGCGGAGCTTCGGCTCCGCCTCCCTTCGTTTTCGGCCACGGTCGCGTTCCTCGAAGACCTGGCAGCTGCACACGACTCCCTTGGCACTCAGCCCTTCAGCTCGAAGCGCATGAACAACACCCGGGGCATCGTGGTCTGTTCGGAGTACTCCGGTGCAAGTGCAACGAATCCCGGAGGTGGCGGAGGCTCCTCCATCCTCGTCAGCAGCAGGCCGTGTTCGACGGCAAGGTTCATGTATCGCGATACCGGTCGGTGGTTGAAGGTGATGAACACACCGGGCGCCACCTGCTCACGATTCGCTGCCTCGCCGAGGTATGGGCCCAGTTGCCAGTACTGCTCGGGCGGATCGACCATGTGGTCATCCACCCACCCGCTACCCGGTGTCTGCACGATCGGGTGGTTCAACAGCACGAGGAATCGGCCTCCGGGCCTCGTCACCCGGGCAACCTCCGAGATCGCCCCATCCAGATCCTCGACATGCTCGAGCATCAGACATGCCACGACTGCGTCAACTGAATCGTCGGCCATCGGCACACCACCGGCAGCGCCGCGGACATAGCAGGGCTCCCCACCGCGCTCGACCGCGGTTGCAAGCTGAACAGCCGACGGTTCCAGCCCGATCATCCGACAACCGAGGCGCTCCGAGCTGCGTCTTGCGACCTGCCCCTCGCCACATCCGAGATCCAACACCGTCGACCCTTCTTCGAGGTTGTCGACAACAAGGGGAATCAGCTGCTCTTCGTATTCGGGGTCAGCCCCGTCGGTGAAGTTCTTGCGCCACCACTGTGCGTGCGAGTCCCAAGGGTCGGTCACGGCCTGTGGAGGTGGTCGTAGAGAGACACTGCGACCTGCTCGGGCAGCCAGGAAATGTCCTTGAGGGCATCGAGATCCGCCTTGCGAAGTGCGGCCACACTGCCGAAGGACTTCACGAGACGTTCCCGCCGCTTGGGCCCGAGGCCGGGAACCGAGTCGAGCTCGGACTCGGTCATGCGCTTGCCGCGCAGCTGGCGGTGATACGCGATCGCGAAGCGGTGGGACTCGTCACGGATTCTCTGGAGCATGAAAAGGGCCTCGGAACCGCGTGGCACCCGCACCGGCTCGCTGCGACCGGGCACGAAGACCTCCTCGAACCGCTTTGCCAGCGACGCCACGGGGATCTCCTCGGCGAGTCCCAGCTCCTCCAGCACGCCGGATGCGACCGAGAGTTGGCCCTTTCCACCATCCACCAGCAACAACTGTGGCGGGTAGGCGAATTTGCCACGGTCGGCGACCGGAAGTGATCGATCGTGCAGGTATGCCGAAAGGCGCCTGTGCAGTACCTCCTGCATGGCCGCGAAGTCGTCGTTGCCGTCCACACCGCGCACCTTGAATCGGCGGTACTCGCCCTTTCGCGGCAGGCCGTCTTCCAGCACGACCATGGAACCGACGTAGTCGGTGCCCTGGAGGTGGCTCATGTCGTAGCACTCGATTCGCAACGGTGCCTCCGGCAACGCGAGCGCTGCCTGGAGCTCGTTCAGAGCCTTGGCTCGACTGTTGTGGTCATTGGCGCGTCGAAGCCGGTGGCGCACCAGCGACTCGGTGGCGTTCTGGGTGACTGTCTCGGCGAGCTCCCGCTTCGCGCCACGCTGCGGTACCCGGATCTCCACCTGGGTGCCGCGCATCTCGGCCAGCCAGGCGCGGTAGAGCTCCGGATCATCGGGCATCGTCGGCACCAGCACGGCCTTCGGCCAACCCATTGCTGGTTCGTCGCCGTAGAGCTGTTCCATCGCTGCACTCATGGTCTGGGCGGAGTCCAGTTCCATGACCTTGTCGAGAATGAAACCCGTGCGCCCAACCACCCTGCCCCGCCGCACGATGAACACCTGTACCGACGCCTCGAGGTCGTCCTCGGCGATGCCGATCACGTCGAAGGACTCGCTGGTCTCGGCCACCATTTGCTGGCGCTCGATGGCGCGTCGGACCGTCTCGATGCGGTCCCGCAACCGGGCGGCCTGCTCGAACTCCATGTCGTCAGCTGCGGTGCGCATGTCCGCCTCGAGCCGGTCGAGCACGGGCTGGGTCTCGCCGTCGAGAAAGGCCATGAGTTCGCCCACGAGCAGTCGGTAGTCCTGCGACTGGATCTCACCGACACACGGCGCAGAACACTTCTCGATGTGGAACAGCAGGCATGGCTTGCCCAGTTGCTCGTGACGACGCAGCTTCGCATCCGAACAAGTGCGTATCGGAAACGTGCGCAGCAGTTCATCGAGGGTTTCGCGGATGGCGTAAGCGTGTGCGTACGGGCCGAAGTAGCGGGTGCCCTTGCGTTTGCGTCCTCTCATAACCATCGCGCGGGGCCACTCGTCCGATTCGGTGACAGCGAGGTAGGGGTACGACTTGTCGTCGACAAGTCGCACGTTGAACCGCGGCCGGTGCTGCTTGATGAGGGAGTACTCGAGCATGAGTGCCTCTACCTCGTTGCGCACCTGGATCCACTCGACCGACTCGGCGTTGGCCACCATCTGAGCAGTGCGAACCGGTAGCCCGGCAGGGTTCTGGAAGTAGTTGGAAAGGCGTTGCCGAAGTGACTTTGCCTTGCCCACGTAGATGACCCGGCCGTGCGCGTCCTTGAACTGGTAGCTACCCGGTGTGTTCGGGATCGTTCCCGCAGGCGGACGCTCGAGCATCAGATGAGACCGTACTGCTGCCGCGAGACACCGGATGCTCACGGCATGGGTGCAAAAAGGGTTGCGGCAGGACCTCGCTTGGCCCTACGGGCAGGGACGCGGGTTCAGCAATGCGAGTTCGCACTCCGCCAGCGCAGGCCTGGGTCCGAAGTCGCTGTGGTCATCACGCACCACCGCGGGCCGCACCGGTGTTCCGTCGGGCCAGGTCCCGGTGTAACTCAGATCTGTGTCACACCACCGGCCGTCGATGGCACAACGCGCCGTTGCATCGATGGATCGGAAGGCAACCCAGTGGTCGTAGTGGTCGGTGTTCACCGTGCCCAGCCCCGGCAGCAGCTCCACCGAAACGAGACCGATGTGGTCGGCCTCGATCGCCGGCGACTGCGAGCGGTCCGAGAACACACCCACGTGCTGGGCGGCCTCATCGGGTGTGTCGATGGCCGCGAACTGTTCGATGGCGATGCGTGTGTCCACGAAATAGTCATTGTCGTAGGAGACCATCGTGAATCGGATGTGATCGGGAAGGTCGATCGGACCGTCGCCCGGGTTCATCAAGGCGAAGTAGGGCGCAAAGTTGACCGCCCAGATCGCCTCGGAGCCCCATCCACGCTCATCGGCCTGTTGGATCAACCAGTAGACCATCCCGCCGCCGAAGGAGTGACCGACGAATCCGATTCGGGAGGTGTCGGCTCGCTTCGAGAACTCAACGCCCTGGCGGAATCCGGTGTCGACCGCCTTGTACTGGTTGTCGGGGCTGTATTCGATCGTGTAGCCGGGAAAGACGACCACGTAACCGTTGGACACGAGTTGCTCGATGAGTCCCTGGTATCCCTCGTAGATGTTGCCCAGGTACCCGTGTGCGAGGAGCACGACCGGTCGCTCGTCGTCGTCGCACGTACCGCCGGTGTAGGGAGCCGCGGAGCCGGTCGGTTCGAGCACGAACACCGGATGGCGCCAGTCCTGGTCGTTGACCAGATCTGTCCGCTCGAATGAGCACGGGCCCACAGCACCGGGTTGGCCCGCCGGAACCACTCCGACCGGCGCCGGGGCGACACACGCTGCGGCGAGGAGTGCGCATGAGACCAGCGAGGCGAACACCGCCCCGTGACGCCAAGACCCTCGAAAGATCATCTGCTCCCCCAAACACTCGTTGCCCGCCAACGGAACCTGAAGCAGGTTCGCCATAAAGCATGGTCGATCCGCTGCGGCGGCGCACACCGGCGTGGCAACGAGCACAAAGGGGCTGCGCAGCGTCCCGGGACGGGTCTAAAC
>JBPCTP010000112.1:0-2673 GCA_051011615.1 Microthrixaceae bacterium
GACGATCACCTCGACCGACGGGTCGGCTTCGAGTGCCTGTGCGGCCAGTCCGCCCCAGAACGTGCCCAACCCGGTCACCAGCACACGGCGGGCGCCTGTCGGTGCGTTCGTCTCCGTGGTCATCCGAACCACACCGATTCGCGGTTGCGAAGCATTTCGTACAGCGCGGACTGGATGTGGTCCCGTATTGCCTCCGACTCCTCCATGACCCTTGAGCGGCTGTAGCGCTCCTGGTCCGCCGGCACGTCGAAGTGCACGGGATCGAGCACCTTCAGGGTGAACTTGGCCGGGAAGTATCCGGCGATGCCGAGGGGGCCGAGTGCCAACATGTTGGCGGTGATCGGGGCATACGGGGCTCCGATGGCCTTTGCCAGCCCGGGTATGTGGGCGAGTGTCGGCATCGCCTCCTCGGAACCCACGACTGCGATCGGCACCACCGGCACTCCAGCGCGCATCGCGATCTCGACGAAGCCCCCGCGACCGAATCGGCGCAGTTGGTAGCGCTCCGTGAACTTCTTGCCCGGACCCTTCGAGCCTTCCGGGAACACGAGCACGAGTTGGTTCTGGTCCTTCAGGAGCCGGTAGGCATTGTCGGGGTGTGCCGGCAGGCCTCCGAGACGTGACCACATCGTGCCGATCACGGGCATCGAGCGGAAGTAGTTGTCGGCGAGGCCATAGACAGGGCGTTCCAGCTCGGTCTCGATGCCGTGCATGATCACCGGCGCATCAGCGGGGATGGCGCCGGCGTGGTTTGCGACGAGCAGGGCGCCGCCGTCGGTCGGGATCTTCTCGAGGCCGACCCAGTGGGCGCGGAACCACTTGCTGTAGATCGGGTTGTAGAGACGCCTGGCGATCGAGCGCATGTTCTCCGAGCGGCCCCACTCATCGACATCGGATCGGCGCACCGTTGCGTCTGGATTCGTCGTTGGTCTGGGAACCGGGACCAGCTCGCCGCCGGTCTCGACCGCGGGCGCCAACTCTGTTGCGACCTCTGCTGAGGTCTCGGTCGTCGTGGTTTCGGAGGCGGGGCCCTGTGGATCTGCGGCCATCGCCGCATGCTAGGTCTGCCTTAGGCCCTGCGCCGACTCAGCGTGTCGCAGCGAAGGAGAGCAGGTCGTTGTGGAGGCGGTGGATCTTCGATGAGTAGCCCGGATCCGTCGCCCAGTTGCCGTTTCCGAGGTGAGCCCATGTCGTGGCGGTTCCTCGGGAAACCATGTGGAAACGGGGGTCAACGAGGGGATGGGCGAGATCCGAGGAGGTCACCCACGGATCCGCATAGGCGCGGAGGTGCTGGATCTGCGCTCGAACGCCGGTGCGAGCATCGGGGAATGCTGCCGAGGAGCTACCACTGTCGACCGCGCCGATTCCCGAGAAGTTGTTGTGGTTGTGTGGCATGCGCCCCGAGAATCGTAGCCAGCCCGTTTCGACCATTGCCTGCACGAATGCCAGGTCGCCCGCCACGTTCTCCGCAGCACCTTCGGAGATGAACATCTCGGCGAGGGCTTCGACCGAAACGGTTGCCGAGCCGCCGGAGCCCTTGGAGTGGAACCATGCAGCGAGGTCGGCTGCGGTCGCCTGTGTGAATCCCATGACCGGTTTGTGGGTCGGTGATGGCTGGCAGGCCGCCGCGAGAACTGAGATGAGGGCCGCAGCTGCGGCAAGGCGCACCAGGGAAGTGCGGTTGTGGTTCTTGAGACTCGTCGAACGCATCCACATATATTGCGGATACGTTACGAAGATTGCGATAGGATGATGTCCCACCCCGCTGAGATGATCGGGCCATGGAGAAACCCCAGCTCAGTGTCGTTTCGGGCGAGCAGACTCCCGCGACTGCGCTCGAGTTCTCCGAGACGGTTCGCACGGTCGTTCAGTTGGCTCGTCGCGGCGGTTTGCGGCCCCCGGTGTTTCGTTCGCCTCCCCGCTATGAATCGGTGGACCGCACGATCCTTCGCCGTCGCTCGAGGCCCCCGGTCGTGGCCATTCGCCGCCTCGGTCGACCGTTGCCTGCAGTGCAGGCTGATGTGATCGAGGCGATCGTGGTGTCCAACAGGCTCAGCTACGAGCGAGCGGACCGGTTCCGGCGGGCGGCGTGGGGAGCGCTCGATGGCGGCAACAACCCTGCGGGTGCACCGCCATCAAAGCAGGCGTCCGATTCATCGGAACACGTTGCCTGAGCCGTGGTGTGCAAGCATTCGCCTACGCCCGGGTGGCGTAACCGGCAGGCGCAGAGGGCTTAAACCCCTCGGGGGCTAACCGCCCCGTGCGGGTTCGAATCCCGCCCCGGGCACTTCAACAGACCTTGGTCCGTCTGGCCCAATATTCTCAGCCAGGCGGGCTGCTCGGCCGATGTCATTGGTGATGTCCACCGCAGCGCATGACCAGACATTCGCGAGGAGGTGGCTTGCTCCTGTCCTCATTTATGCGATGGTGCCGCTGGCGATCGTGGCGATTGTGTGGCTTCGCCGTCGGGGCCTGATCGCGGACACTCCGCTCTGGGCTTTCGTCGGCGTGCTGGCGCTGTCCGCGGGGGCCAATTCATTCACGGCGATCTCGTTGTCCCGATCGCCGCAATCCAGGGCTCGGATCCACTTGCGCATCCTTGCGTCTGCCATCGGCACGTCGATCGTCATCTACGCCGCAGGTTGGGGCGCAATGCTCGTGATCGCCTACGCC
>JBPCTP010000113.1:0-4668 GCA_051011615.1 Microthrixaceae bacterium
CCGACAGATAGGTGCCGTTGGTCTTCTCCGCCATGGCCGCTGTCAGGCGTTCTGCGACCCGCTTGGAGTAGCCGAGCACGTTGACCGGATTGGCAGCCTTGTCCGTTGAGACGTTCACGAAGCGATCGACCCCGGCTGCCTGCGCTGCTTCGAGCACCGCCTCGGAACCGAGCACGTTCGTCAAAACCGCTTCGCGCGGGAAGCGTTCCAACAGCGGCAAGTGCTTGAGCGCTGCTGCGTGGAACACGACGTCGGGACGTATGTGAAGGAATACCCGCGTTAGGGCCTCCGCGTCGCGCAGGTCAGCAAGCACGACCTCGTCGCTGTCGAGCATCGCCTTTCCCTCGATGGAGAGCTGAACCGCATGCAGGGCACTCTCATCGCGGTCGAGCATCACGAGTTGTTCAGGCCCGAAGCGGCTGAGTTGACGGCACAACTCCGAGCCGATGGATCCACCCGCGCCGGTCACGAGCACCTTGCGACCGGTGATGTAGTCGGAGATCGAGTCGAGGTCCGTATGGATCTCGTGACGGCCGAGGAGATCGGCCTCGGAAAGGTCACGGATGTCGGACAGCTCTGCGGCCGTGCCGAACATCTCCGAGACCGGGGGAAGGACCTTCACCTGCAGATCCGCTTCGGCTGCAGACTTGCTCAGGTCGCCGATGAGATCGGCAGACGCATTGGCGACGGCGATCAGGAGGGTGGATGCCTGGGTCTGCTCGGCGACAGCCTTCAGATCGTTTCGGCCGCCCATCACGCTGACCCCCTTGACCGACAGACGGCGGCGGTTCGGGTTGTCGTCGAGGAATGCCACGGGAAGGAACGGGCTCTCGGGGGTGCGGAGCATCGTGGAGACCATCTGTACGCCCATGTCGGCGGCGCCGTACACGACGACCCTGTCGCTGTCGTCAGGCCCGGGCCGGTTCTTGAGGTCGAGCACGTAGCGCCACACGTAGCGGATGCTCATCATCGAGACGATTCCGATGAACGCTCCGAGGATCAGGGCGGAGAGCGGTACAGGCCGTGGGTCGAACACCCAGAGGTCCAGTACGAACAACGTCGCCGCGGTGCACAGCGCAGTTGCCACGACGGCTGCAGCCTCGTCGTAGGAGCCGTAGCGCCAACGCCGGCGGTACAGCCCGATGATCAGTCCCCACCCGATCAGGGCGACCGCCGCCCATGGCAGGAACTGCAGCAGCGACTCGCGATAGAGCGGGATCCACTCGAAGTCGTACCGAAGGTAGGTTGCGACCCAGATCGCGACGATCCAGGCGGTGGCGTCGAGGAGCACCTGTATCGGGAGCGCAGCGCGATTGAGCGCCTGCCCGACCTTGAGCACGCGCGGCTCGTTGAGGAATTCCTGCAGTCCTTTCATCGGGACACCTCGGCGTTGCGGCGGACCCGAGTGGGGGTGGTCATTTGGCGTCCTGGGTCGACCTGCAAACTTCCACGACTCGTAGCGCGAGCTTCAGGGCTTCGAGGCCGTCGTTTCCGCCAACACGCGGCTCCCGCTCCTCGTTGATGGCAACGGCGAACTCCCGCTGTTCCAACCAGAGCGGCTCGCCGCGTGTCTCCACCATCGGGATCTCCACAACACCCTGTTGGCGGTACACGGTCCCCTCGGGGCCTGTGAACTCGGCGTGCTCCACGCGGTGCACTGTTACGTCGGTACGCATCAGATCCACGACGATCTGGCTATCGGGTTGGGTGATTCTCAGTTCGCGGGTCTTCTGCTGCCCGAGGCGGCTGGCTGTCACGACGGCAGTCACACCCGAATCGAAGTGCAACAGCGCCGTGGCGAGGTCCTCGTTGTCGGTGTGCAGCCGCTGCGAGATCGCAGTCACCGACTCCGCTTCTCCCCCTGCCAGGCTGCGTACGAGGTCCAGGTCGTGGATCATCAGGTCGATCACGACGCTGTCGGCGACCCTTGCGCTGAAGGGCCCGACCCGTTGGGCCTCGACGTGCACGACATCGCCCACGAGCTTGTCGAGTTCCAGAATTGCCGGGTTGAATCGTTCGACGTGGCCCACGGCGAGAATTGCGCCGCTGGCCTGCGCCGCGTCGATGATCCGCTGTGCGTCATCGACTTCGCCCGCGAGGGGCTTTTCCACCAGACAATGCACACCGGCTTCGAGCAACGGGACTGCAACTTCGGCGTGCAGCTTCGTCGGAAGCGCCACGATGGCAGCGTCGACCTGCCCGATCACGGCCATCGGGTCGGTCTCGGCCGATGCGCCGTGTGCGGCGGCCGCTGCCTTGGCACGCTCGCCGTCGGCATCGACGATCCAGGCGAGGTCGAACTCGGCGACCGTCGATGCCACGCGAGCGTGGTTGGTTCCCATCACCCCTGCGCCGATAACTGCCAGTTTCAAAGTCATTGCGCCTCCATGCTGCCAGAACCCCGGGGTTCGGCCTGTGAATCAGCCCCCGACTGGTCTTGCCCAGATCCAGCAGTACTGGAACGGCTGCCGCCGATCGGGTCTCGGCTCACGGGCATCGCCCAACTGCCCTGCAGGTCGACCAGGCCCCTCGCCGCCACTCCTGAGCCGAGACGCACGGAGAAACTGGCATAACGCTCGACGAGATCGAAGTGGGTCTGGGCGTGGCGGTCCTGCACAGCGATGCCCACCTGGTACCTACCGGGAGTGAGGCTCAACGCTCCGAGTTCGTAGTCGAGGTGGCCCGGTCCGGAGATGGGGCCGGTGCTTAGTCCTGCCAGGTGTGTCGAGGTGCCGGTTATCAGCGTTCCGTTCTCGTGGTACAGGGTCAGGCCGAACAGCGCGTCCTCCACAGGTTCGCTGGCTTGGTAGTGCAGCCTGATGGTGAGGGGATCGCCGTGCACACCCGTGGTGACTGAAGCTCCCAGCCCATCGATCAGCTCGATCCTGCTGATTCGTACCTCACCTGAGCCCGTTCTGCCCGCCATCTCGGTGGCAACTGCGCCGCTGCCGGCGGTGTCCTCGAGGTCGTTGACCCTCGACACATAGGACTGGACGACCTCGCCGACCGGCCCGGCGGCCATGAGACGACCGTGGTCGAGCCACGCGGCGCTGTCGCACAGCGAACGGATCAACTCCAGCGAGTGCGAGACGACCACGATCGTCACGCCCTGGCGGCGGAGTTGGTACAGGTAGTCGAAGCAACGCCGCTGGAACTCCTCGTCGCCGACGGCGATCACCTCGTCAATGATCAGGATCTCCGGGTTGAGGTGTACCGCCACGGCAAATCCCAACCGCACCGTCATGCCACTGGAGAAGTGCTTGATCGGAACGTCCAGGAACTCTCGGATCCCGGCGAAGTCGACGATGTCGTCGAACGCTGCTCCGATCTCCGCGGTGCCGAGACCGAGGATCGCTGCGTTGAGTTGGATGTTCTCGCGCGCAGTCAGATCCGGATGGAACCCCGCTCCGAGCTCCAACAACGCCGAGATTCGACCCTCGGTGTGGATGGTGCCCGAGGTCGGTCTGTAGATCCCGGCCACACAGCGCAGAAGTGTGGACTTGCCGGAACCGTTGTGTCCGATCAGTCCCATCATCGAACCCGCTGGCACCTCGAGGTCGACGTCCCGCAGTGCCCAGAACTCCTCGGTGTTCTGGCGAATCCGCTGGGTTATCGCCTCCTTGATCGAACCTGCTGGCTCCGCGCGGGGCCAGAAATGCTTCAACACTCCCTTGATCCGGATGGCAGCTGTCATCAGAGTTCCTCGATGATTCGCGGCGCGGCGGAAGCGTAGGTCCACCAGCCCAGCGCAAGGGCACCCAGCATGAAGAACGAGGCGTATGCGGTGGATGCAACCGACGGAAGCTCGAGTCCGTAGACGAGATCGCGGAACACGCCCACGAAATGGGTCATCGGGTTGAGGTCGATGAGGCGTCCTAGCGGAAGCCAACCCCAGGCAGTCTCCGGAACGATGTCGCGCGGATAGATGATGGGCGTGCCGTAGAACAGCAGCTGCAGCACGATCGTGGATGTGTAGGCCACGTCGCGGTACCGCACGTTCCACAAGCCGGCCACCATGCCTAGGCCGAGGCCGAACACCGATGCGGCGATGAGCCCCAGGGGCGCAAGAAGCGTTGTGGCCCCGAGGTTGCCGACGATCACCATAACCCCGAGCAGTACGAGCATCTCGATGGCCGTCTGGTACACCTCGCTGAGCGCACCCGCGATCGGAGGGCACTCGGGTGGGAAGTAGACCTTCGTGAGCAGAGGCCCGGCATCCTCGAGCGAGTTCAGCGCCGCGGTATAGGTGTTGTAGAACGCGTTCCACGCGACAAGTCCGCAGAACAGGAAGATGGCGTAGTTCTGCAGCTCACCGTTGCCTGCCACCGGCGGAACACCCCGCAGGATGACACCGAACACCAGTGAGTAGACCAGGAGTGTCGCCAGCGGGTTGATCAGGGACCAGGACCAGCCGAGAACGCTTCGCTTGTAGCGTGACTTGAGATCGCGCTGCACGAGATTCGATATGAGGGTCCGATACGACCAGACCTGCGCGGCTGTGGACATCAGGCGGTCGCAAGGGCGGTCTGCATCGGTTGGCAAGTCTGCCATGTGTCGAGTTCTGGACCTCAACATGCGCAGCGCAGCAGGCTCGGTGAAGATGTGCCCGACTCAGAGCGCCAAGACCGCACTTCGGCATACATGGCGCTGGAACAGGCGGGCGACGAC
>JBPCTP010000114.1:0-12795 GCA_051011615.1 Microthrixaceae bacterium
GGACTAGTGCAGCGGCCGACGCGACCAGTGCCCGTGAGCGACGACGCCGCGCCGTCAGGCGCCCCACCACGTACTCGCTCACAGCCGTGGGATCCGTTCCCGGAACGGCAATCGATGCAAGTACCTGGTCGAGCGAGCGAGATCCGAAACGGTCCATCAGCCTGCTGCCTCCGCAGGAGCCGGGCCCGTTTGGGGCTGCGTCTCCCCCAGTCGTCGGCCGATCCGCAGAAGAGCGGAGCGAAGCTCGTCCTCCTCGATTCCCAGCAGTGTGCAGGCGTCGGCCACGGGCACCGATGCGGCCAGTGTCGTGTAGGCGACCTGCCGATCGGTAGCACGCGACGCTGCCAGGGTGTCCTGAATGACTGCGTATCGGAGGCGCCCCGCAGGGGCGATTGCACCGGGGTCCACTCCCGTCGGCAGGAGCTCGGCGAGGTCGATGCCGTCACCGGGCACCGCCGAGCCCTGATGGGCGACAAGGGCGTCCATGGCCAACTCCGCAGTACGACGCATGACGGCACGAACCGTCTCGTCATCAGCCGAAACCTTCTTCTGTGCGACATCCGAGATCGATCGCATGACGAGCTGGCGTGCCACATCCGCGCCCTGCGCGTCGAGGCCATCGGGATCAAGGGACCTACAGGCCAATCCGATGGCTCCATCAAGGCAACGCTCGACCATTGAATCGACGTCTGCCCGCTGCTGCGCTGCGGCGTCCGGCACTTCCGAATCCGATGGCGGCATCAGATCCACGACACCGTCGGCGTTCGTGCTCGCGCCACTGGCGGATGCGTCGAAAGCCGGAGCTTCCGAGGGTGGCAGCAGAACCTCTTCCATGGCACACCATTATCGCCTCGGACTCGCCCAAAACGCACCATCGACGGTCACGACGCACACGCAACCGGCCCAGCAGCACCTAGCCTGCGGATGTGTCGACCCCCATGCCGCGGTATCGAACCGGCGACTCAGAACTGGACCAGTCGATCCTTGATCTGCTGGAGCAGGCCGGCCTCGATCCCGGCGACCGACAACTCTTCGAGATGGCCACTTCGGTCTTGCGTCTGGGTCGCCAGGGTGCAGACCGCCTGGACCTGAAGATCGTCTCCTCCACCCTCAAGGAGCTCCGATACGCGTTCGAGGTGTTCGAGCCGTACCGCTCGACTCGCAAGGCCGCCGTGTTCGGCTCTGCGCGGACCCCCGAGGGAAGCCCGGCGTACATCGCTGCCGAGGCAATCGGATCCTCGCTGGCGGCTCATGGCTGGCACGTGATCACCGGCGGTGGACCGGGAATCATGACCGCAGCGACCAAGGGTGCCGGGGTGGAGGCAAGCTGGGCCGTCGCCATCCAGCTGCCGTTCGAGAAGGACTCGATCGATTCCCTGCTGGCTCCGGGTCGGTCGGTCAACTTCAGGTACTTCTTCAACCGCAAGCTCACCTTCATGCGCGAGTCCTCCGGCTACGTGCTGCTGCCGGGTGGGTTCGGAACGCTCGACGAGGCGTTCGAGTTGCTCACACTGCTGCAGACCGGCCGCGAGATGCCCGCACCTGTTGTGTTGTTCGAGCCCGACGGAGATGCCTACTGGCGCTCATTCAGGCACTTCCTGGAAGTGGAGCTGGCCGACGAGGAACTGATCAGCGCAGAGGACCTGGAGCTGTTCACGATCACATCCGACGTCGACGAGGCGGTCGGGGTGCTGAGCGACTTCTACAGGCGCTACCACTCGATGCGCTACAGCGGGGGCCACCTCGTGCTCAGACTCACCGAGGAGCTCTCCGATGACCTGATCGCCACCCTCAACACGAAGTATGCGGATCTGGTGGCCGACGGTCACATCGAACGGTGTTCCGCGACCGATGCAGAGATCGCGGATGACGATGTGCCGGAACTCCCGCGAGTGCGGTTTCGCTTCGTGGACAAACACTTCGCGCGTCTGCACTCGCTGATACGCACGATCAACGCAGCGCCCGGCTGACCGCAGGCAGGGGCTGATCGTGCCTACATGTCTCCGAACGGGTCCTCGCCGGGCTCGGCCAGCAGGTTGATCGCCTTCTCCACGGCGCGGCGAGCCCGTGTCAGGCGCTTCTCGTCCACAGGCAGTTCGTGACCACCCGCATCGATGGACTCGCGCAGCCGAACGATCGCGAGATCCGCCAGCTCTTCCGCGATTGATTCCAGCCGCCCGCGGATCTCGTCGAACTCCCCTGCCACCTCATGCCTCCTGTGGGTGCTGCCCTGCGACGCCCAGTACCTCGTCGATGATCTCCAGCGGGTGTGACACCCGCACTCCACCCGCGCGCAGATGCAGGATGCAGCCGGGATTGGCCGATGCCACCCGATCCGCACCGGTTGCGTCGATCGCATCGACCTTTCGGGCCCGTATGGCTGCCGCTTCGTCCGGTCGGAGAATCGAATGGGATCCGCCTGCGCCGCAGCAGAGGTCGTCATCGGCCGTCTCCACCACATCGCAGTACCGCCCGAGAAGCTCCGTGACAGCGCCTGCCGCATCCGGTCCGCCGATGTTTCGGAGGTGACAGGAGACGGCCATCGCGACTCGTGGCCTCGGCCCCGGCGGTGCACTCGGCAGACGACTCGGATGGCGCAGCAGGAAGGAACAAACCTCTTCGGTGCGTTCGCCGAGACCCCGAACTGCTTTCGAAGCACTCTCCGATCTGGAGGCGGAGGCGATGGCTGTACCGCATCCCGCTGAATTCGAGAGCACCGCACGCGCCGGGGGCAATCTCGTCGCAAGCTTCTCGATCTGCCGCCATGAGAGCGCATCGAGTCCACGGTGCGCTGCCAGGGCACCGCAGCAGGCACCATCGGCAGTGGTGTCCGACTGGAGCGACACGACGAATCCTGCGGCCGCCAGCACGCGCACCGTGGCGGCGTGTACCTCCGGCAAGGTCGGACCCATCACACAACCGGTGAGCAGGACCACGTCGTTCCTGGTGGAGTTGGCATCGATACGGGCCCCTCGCAGCGACGGCAAGTTCGCAAGCGGGCCCGGCCTGCGCCCGAACCGATCGCCCAGGAACTGCGCCACCCGTGCCCCCCGGACTCCAGCCCGCACGACGCGTGGCCTGTCGAGCAGGGTGAGTGCCAGTCTTTGCCACCTCGGCACGACGCCGGCGGACTCGGCCAGTACGGACTGTGTCCGATCGAGCAGTTCGCCGTAGTGGACCGCGGAAGGACACGCGCTCTCGCACGCCAGGCAGCCCACACACGACTCGATCGCGTCGACGAATCCTGCATCGAGTCGCGTTTCCCCGGACTCGACGGATCGCATCGCGTCGATTCGCCCGCGCGGCGAACGTACTTCCTCACCCGAGGTCCGCCAGGTGGGACAGTGCGGCAGGCAGAGGCCACACTGAACACAGGACTCGAGCGTCGACGGATCAAGTCCCAGCGGCGGTTTCGTGTCGTCGCGCCGTGGCGGTGTCACGTCGTTGCTCCACGAAAGCCCAGTGGAGAACGGCCCGGTGCGAAACGATGCCCCGGATCGAAGCGATCCTTGATTGCACGATTCAGTGTTGCAAGGCGCTCAGGGACAGTGCCTCGCCGGTGTGGTTCGCCGACGTGAACCGTGCCGACTCCGACCTCGGCAACCCACGGACCTTCGGTGGGTGGAGTCGTTGACCATGCCGGCAGCGACGCCGGGTCGACGCTCCAGCGATTAGTCGGCAATGCAGGCGGGCCCTCCACCACACCGATTCCTTCCCCTGCCGGCCGGCAACGGGATTCGATGCTCCTCAGGCTCGTGGAGATGTCGGATTGGTGGCCTGCCAGGTGAAGCCACGTGGTCGATCCGTCCCACAGGACCGAGGTGACGCAGCCTCCCATCGCGGCGACCTCGAAGGGGTCGGCGTCACAACGCACCCAGCGTGTTGCACGAGGCAGCGGCCTGGTTCGCAAGGTCAGCGCCCCGATGAGTGCGAGTGTGCCGAGGGACCCGGTGAAGAGTCGACACAAGTCGAACCCCGAGACGTTCTTGACCGTCGAGCCCCCCGCTCGCACGACAGAGCCGGAGGCATTGACTGCCGCGATACCGAGCACCGCGTCGCGCATGTGTCCGAATCGCAGGCCGTGAAGTCCTCCCGTTGCCGTGGCCACGGCGGATCCGACCGTGCCACCCGCAGTGCTCCCCTCCGTGGCCAGGCCGGTGGTCTGCGCCCCTTCCTGCAGGACGGACTCGAGCTCGAACAGAGCAGTTCCCGCTGCGACCGAGACCGTGAGTTCGTCGCGCCGGTGCTCGACTGTTCCGCTGGGTGCCCGCAGGACCTGCGTCCCGGGCAGCAGCGCCCCGCCGAGGTCGCCGCGCGAACCGGATCCGAGCACCGCGACCGGAGTGTCCTCGCCGACTTTCGCGGCGAAGGCATGCATCGCAGAGGCCATCTCGGGACTCAGATCCACAGCCCGCTCCCCGCTGCATCTTCAGCAGAACCCGAGTTTGCCCCTGTTGCTTCTGAACCTCTCGAGCGGCCGGCCCCAAGCGGATCCCCGCAACCCGAACCACCCGGCAGAACCTTTTGGGGGTTGGCCATCACAAGTGGATCGAAGGCACATCGCAGCATTCGCTGAGCCTCCAGGTCTACGTCGGTGAACATCGACTCCATGTGCTGCCGCTTCTCGATTCCGATTCCGTGTTCCCCCGAGAGCACGCCGCCGGCGGCCAGAGACGCACCGACGATCCGGTCACCGGCGCGGTGAACTCGTTCCAGCACACCCGGCTCTGAGCGGTCGAACAGCAGGAGCGGGTGCAGGTTTCCATCGCCTGCGTGGAAGACGTTGACGACGGCCAGTTGCTCATCGGCGGCGATCAGGCGAATCTGTCGCAAAACGTCGACGAGCATCGTGCGCGGCACCACGGTGTCGTGCAGGTAGTAGTCGGGCGCTATTCGGGCAACGGCGCCGAACGCGTTCTTCCGACCTCGCCACAGCGCCTCACGTTCGGTCTCGTTGTCTGCCTCACGAACTTCTCTGGCTCCCCTCGCGGCTGCCATCGCCGACACCTCGGAAGTCTCCGCCGCTACACCCGCCGGCTCGCCTTCGAGCTCCACGAGGAGCACCGCAGCGGCGTCGCGGGGGTAGCCGGCTCCGCAGAAGTCCTCAACCGCCGAGGCGAGCGGCCCGTCCATCATTTCGAGCGCGGCGGGCACGATCCCGGCGGAGATCACATCGGAGACACATGCGGCCGCCGCGTCGATGTCATCGAAGGTGCAGAGCAGCGTGGCAACCGATGAGGGTCGCGGCAGCAGCCGCAGGGTTGCCTCTGTGGCGATGCCCAGCGTGCCCTCACTTCCGATGAAGGCGCCACGAAGGTCGTAGCCCGCCGGGTCCGGGTCCGCACCGCCGAGTTCCACCACCTCTGCATCCGCGAGGACCACCTCGATCGACTCAACGTGAGCGGAGGTGACGCCCAGCGCCAGACAATGCGGGCCGCCGCTGTTGTTGGCGATGTTTCCGCCGATGGTGCAGGCCTGCTGGCTCGAGGGGTCCGGAGCGAATCGAAGTCCATGAGCCCTCGCCGCCCGGTCGAGGTCGAGGTTCAGCACACCTGGTTGCACCCGTGCACGACGCGACGTGGCGTCGAGCGACAGCAACCTGTCCATTCGCATGGTGGAGATCAGCAGGGCATCGCCAAGCGGGACCGCCCCACCGGCGAGTCCTGTTCCTGCACCGCGTGCGACGAACGGCTTGCCGTGACGAGCTGCGATCCTGACGCACAGCACCACCTCTGCGGTGTCACGCGGGAGGCACGCAACCATGGGCGCCTCGCCATCCATCAGCGACGCGTCGTGGCGATACGGATACAGCGAGGCGGGCTCGGTGAGCACCCCGTCGGGGCCGAGCGCAGAGATCAGCTCCTGGGAGAACGAGTCTCGCGATCCTTGCTGCACGGCGCCACGGTAGTTCGGCCGACTGCTCGCCCCTCGGTAGGCTGCGCCGGTGAACGACGAGGCCCCCGACAGCAACACCGCTAGCGAAGCTGATGCACGTGCCGACTGGCTCTCCTTCGAACACGAAGGCGACACCTGGATGTTCGATCTCACCTTCCTTCGAAGCAACTGGACCTGCATCTTCGGGGCCGGATGCAGGGGCGTGATGGATGACGATGCCACCGAGTTGGGCCATGGCTGTTGCTCCCACGGCGCGCACTTCGCCGACAAGGCGGACCGCAAGCGCGTGAAGGCAGCGATCGCGAAACTCGATGAAACCGTTTGGCAGTTCCACGAGCTCGCGGAGCAGGCCGGCGGAGCCATATGCAAGGACGACGATGGTGGCTGGGTGACCCGGACCCATGACGGCGCCTGCATCATGTTGAACCGAGCTGATTTCGGGACCGGAGTCGGCTGCGCCCTGCACTTTGCTGCTCTCGAGAGAGGAGAACGGCCGCTCGACGTCAAGCCGGAGGTGTGTTGGCAGCTGCCGCTACGGCTGACCCACCACGTCGATGAGGTGGAACACTGCACCCAGACCCTTCGCGAATGGAAGCGACGCGACTGGGGCGACGGCGGTGTGGAGTTCCATTGGTGGTGCACCGAAGGGCCGGAAGCCTTCGTCGGCGGCAACTCTGTTCTCGAATCGATGTCGGACGAGATTCGCGAGATGGTCGGCAACGATGTGTACGAGAGGTTGTGCGAAGAGGTCGAGCTTCGCGGCAACACGGCGACTCCGGTACCTCACCCTGCTGTTCGCCCCTCGGCGGGTTGACACTGTGCGTCCGGCCGTAGGACCGCTCGCAGGCAGGGCTCACACACGCCACTCACGGACACATCGCTTCAGTAAGGGCTCGAAGCTGCCGATGGGAGGCCGTGAGTGCATTTACCGCGCCGGACCTCGCCAAGCTCAGTGCTGATCGAGGCATGATCTTTCCCGACCACGTCGTCGACCAGCTCGTCGCCGCCCTGGAAGCGGGAAAACACGTGATTCTCACGGGGCCACCGGGAACGGGCAAGACGACCCTGGCCTACCTGGCAGCGGAGCTCGGAAGGCATTCCATGCTCTGCACGGGGTACCAGCCAACTACTGCAACCTCCGAATGGACGACCTTCGAGACGATCGGGGGACTCCAGCCAACACCCGAGGGTCTGATCTTCCGACCCGGCCTCTTCGTGGAAGCCATCCAGAACGGCAAGTGGCTGGTGGTCGACGAGATGAACCGTTCCAACTTCGACCGCGCTTTCGGCCAGCTCTTCACGGTGTTGTCAGGCTCCGCGGTGGTGTTGCCCTACCGTCGATCGGGACAGGTGATTCCCGTGAGCATCGTGCCCCACGGTGTGGACGCACCGGAGGACACCGACCCGATCAGGGTGCCGGCTTCGTGGCGGATCATCGGGACCATGAACGCAGTGGACAAGAACCTGCTGTTCGACATGAGCTACGCCCTGATGCGCCGGTTTGCGTTCATCGAGGTGAGCCCACCTCCCGACTGGGCCTACCAAAAGCTTCTCGAGGGTGGTGGCGAGATACTGCGCGAGTTGCTGCCACTGCGGCGACTGAACAATCTCGGCCCAGCCATCTACACCGATGCCCGCCGCTACGTCGAACGTCGGATCAAGGACGACGTGGAGCCATCGAGGCTCCTCTACGAGGTGTTCTACGGGTTCTTCCTGCCCCAGTTCGAGGGCATCGACGAATACCAGGCAGTCGAGTTGTTCAACGAGGTCGCGCCGCGGCTGCAGGCGGCCGAGCAGGTTGAGGCACGAAGGGTCATCGAGGAACTCCTCGGCGAGGAGCTCATGGTGTGAGTCACCCGAGTTCCTCTGCGACCTCAGTGCTGTGGGACCGCCGTGATCGCAGGGTGCCGGCGGTCGCAGCGGCCGCGGCCCTGACGGGAGTCTCTGCAACGTTGTTGCGCGATGCGGCAAAGGTCTCCTTCACCGCATCGGTTGAGTGCGAGGCAATCCTTTCGTCGATGACCGAACGTGAACGGTCCCTGCCGATGCAGCTCGACAGCGTGCTGGAACGCTGCGTACACGAAGTTCGCGGTCCCGTCATCTGGTCCGAGACGATGACTGCCCGAGCCAATGCGTTCGGCGACGAGGACGTGTTCGTCTGTGCGACCGTACGCAAGGGCTATGACGCTCCCCAGAACCAGTTGCTGGTGTGGATACTGAGCGAGGCCGCCCACTCCTTCAAGGCGGTAAGGGGGCCGCTCGGCGAATTCATGGTGGCCGGCGACCGTCGCCGGGTTGAGGAAATGGCAATCAACGCCCGCAAGTGGCGTCAGTCCTCGCGCCTCAGCTCGGTGGCGCCCCGGAGGCCCGGCACACGCGAGATGCAGCGAATGCGCACCGGGCGCCACGGTGAGCAGGTAGAACCCCTGCTAACCGCCCGCCGACGCCTGCTTCAGCCCTTTTCCGCACAGGACATCGAGGACTTGACCGATGAGCGCACGACGATTCTGCACACCGGAGTGCTGGAGGTCTTCGATGCGGTGAGCGAGGCTGTTGGCCTCGAGATGGTCGTCGAGTTCGACTCGGGCGCCATGCGCGTCGGGCCGGTGGCGTTCAGGCACCCCGAATCGCTGGGAACCGCCCCGGCGGGCCTCAGCGTCTCAGGTCAACGTGTGGATGACCTCGATCAGGCGATTCATCTCGCCAGGCGGGCAAACCAGCACTGAAAGGCCGAATCAGGCCCGTTCTGAGTCTTCGTCCTCGGGTTGGAAGTCGTCGTGGGCGCCGGATTCGCGCTCGTCCTCGGACTCACCCTCGTCGTCGCGTGTGACGACCTCATCGGAGAGGTCACTGAAGATGCCCTCGATGTCGAGGTCACCGCCGCGCTTGAGTGCACGGGCTTCTTCGTAACGGCGATGCCGACCCTTCTTCACGGTTTCTCCCGTTGGTGGACGAGGTTGTCAGAGATTTCTGGTGATGCTGCGGAACACGACAGCAAACAGAGCACCCGCAACTCCAGGTGCCGAATATCGAAGTGTAGCGCGCAGCGCACGGTGGACCATCGTCACGCGATCGTCGCAATTGGTGTGACATGTGTCCCTACAGAGCTTGCCCACGGTGCCCCGCCTCTGCTCCGGGTGGCACAGCGAGGGCTCGCATTCTGAGAAGGTGTAAGGCGTGACTGATGAGGTCGATCAACGAGATGCCGAGACCGTGCCGGATTCCGAGTTGTCTGCGAGCCCTTGGTGGCAAGAGGCGGTGGTCTATCAGATCTATCCGCGGAGTTTCGCGGATTCCAACGGCGACGGAGTCGGCGATCTCCAGGGAATCCTGGCGCACCTGGACCACCTCGCCGAGCTCGGGGTGGACGCGATCTGGTTGTCCCCGACGCAACCCTCGCCGATGGCGGACAACGGATACGACATATCCGACTACTGCGACATCGATCCTGTTTTCGGCACACTCGGTGACTTCGACGCCCTCCTGGATGCGGTGCATGCGCGAGGCATGCGTCTCGTCATTGACTACGTGCCCAACCACACCTCAGATGAACACCCGTGGTTCCGCAACGCGGTCGCGTCGGTCGACTCGTCCATGCGGGACCGCTACGTGTGGCGTGATCCGGGCCCCGACGGTGAGCCACCGAACAACTGGTTGCGGGCGTTCTCCCCCGAGCCTGCATGGACCCTCGATCAGACCAGCGGTCAGTACTACCTCCACCTGTTCCTGCCCGAACAGCCGTACCTCAACTGGCGAAACTACGATGTGCAGCGCGAGATGGCAGGCGTGCTGGAGTTCTGGATGGACCGCGGCGTGGATGGATTCCGAGCCGACGTCGTGCACTGCATCGGCAAGGGTCAGGATCTGGCGGATGCATCACCCGAACTGGCCGGCCTGCCGGCATGCATCTTCGACCATGGCCCGGGCACGCATGACATGTTGCGAATGCTCCGCAAGGTGGTCGACGGCGACCGACCGGGTGCGCACCTGCTGCTCGGCGAGACTGCGGTCTTCGATCGCGAGCAGCAGCTCAGCTACCTCGGAACCGGCGACGAACTGCACCTCGCGTTCAACTTCCTCGCGTTGCATGCATCCTGGGACGCGGCTCGTTGGCGAGGCGAGCTGGAAGCAACCTACGGGGGCCACGACCGCATAGGAGCCTGGCCCACCTGGGTCATGTCGAATCATGACCTCCCCCGCCACCGCACCCGGTACGGCAACGAGGCGCGTGCGCGTGCGGCCGCGGTGCTCCTGCTCACCCTCCGAGGTACGCCGTTTCTGTACCAGGGCGAGGAGCTGGGCCTGCAGGACGCCGTCGTGCCGCCGGAGGCTGTTGTTGACCCGGGCGGCCGCGACGGGTGTCGCGCCCCGATTCCCTGGACCGACGATCCCACAGGAGGGTGGGGTCCGAACGCGTGGCTGCCCTCGCCGCCCGATGCCGGGCAGTCGAGTGCCGCCGCCGAGAGGGCGGATCCCGACTCGATGTTGGCGCACTATCGACGCCTCCTGTCGTTGCGTTCTGCGACGGACGCCCTGCGGGTTGGTGACATCGAGTTGCTGGACGCACCTGAAGGTGCCTTGCGGTTCCTCCGTCGACTCGCCGGTGGCGTAGCAGCCGATTCCAGAGCGGATCCTGCTGAGATCGAGGTGGCAGTCAATTTCACCGCGGAGAAGGTCGCAGGGCCATTCGCGGGAGGCGACGTGATCGGGGGAACCACTGCTCCGGGCGAACTCGGCCCGATCGATCCAGCGACTGCTCTTGGGCCCGACGAGGCGCGCATCGTGGCGATCGACGGTGGGGCATCCCTGAGGTGATGCCTTCGTTGTGGGTCCTGGTGGCGCTGGGCGGGGCCACATCGTTTCTCGGCGCTGTGGGCGGCATCGGAGGCGCGACCCTGCTGGTACCGGTGCTTCTGCTGCTTGACGTGGACGTCTTCGAGGCGGCTCCGCTCGGATTGCTCTGCGTGGCCGCGACCTCGCTGGCGGCATCGGTCAGGCAACTCGACGATGGACTGGTGCATCACCGACTCGGACTCACCATTGAGTCGGCGGCATCAATCGGCGCCGTGGCAGGTGCGCTCGCTGCCGCGTCGGTTTCGGAGGACTGGCTCGCTCGAGTCCTGGGGTTGGGTGCACTGGTCGGTGCGGTGGCCACTCTGGCTCGCCGAGGTGTGCGGAATCTTCCCTCCAGCGCGTTCGTGGACGACTCGCCCGGCGAGTGGCCCGGCACCCTGGGCGGCACCTACCACCATGAGGGCGGATCCGTCCCGTACCAGGCCAAACGCGTGCCAGGCGCACTCGCCGTATCCGGAGTGGCCGGGGTGATCTCCGGCATGGCGGGTGTGGGCGGTGGCTTCCTGAAGACCCCGGCCATGAGCGAGATCATGACTGTGCCTGTGAAGGTCGCAGCGGCGACATCCACCTTCACTATGGGCATCACCGCCGCAGCAGGACTTGCAGTGTTCGCGGGCCAGGACCGGATCCAGGTCGTGCCCGGGGCGGCCGTGGTGATCGGTGCGCTCGTTGGAGCACTCGGCGGCGCCAGGGCCCAGTCCCGCCTTCGGGCGGATCGGGCGAGGATCGTGACTGGTTCACTGCTGGCGATCGTGGCGATCGTTGTGCTGGGTCGGACGCTGTGAACGCGCCCACTGATCCGCGACACCGGCGGTACCGCCCGCTGTCGAACCTGCTCGGCGCGGGGATGGGTGCCGTCGGCCTGCTCGCCTTTCTCACCCTCCTGCTGGGAGAAGGAGCCGGTGGCGACGTCGGCGCGGCCATGGTCGTGGTGCTGGCCACGATTCCGTTGCTGCGCGTGTGCTGGCTGGTCGGCCGGTGGTTCAAACGGGGCGATCCACGCTTCGCCGCGGTCGGTCTGCTCGTGGTTGCGATCCCCGTATGCGGTTTCCTGCTTGCCCGCTGAGCGCGTTGGGCCTCAGCGCTCGCGTTCGAGCAGCACCAGACCCTTGCCCTGGTCGAAGGCCAGTGCTGCTTCACCCGCTACGAGACGCCTGATCGGCTCACCGACGATCTCAGCGCGCCAGCCCCGGGACAGTCTTGCGTCGGGCGACTCCCGCAGCAGTTCCTCGAGATCGTTGCGGGTCGCGAGCAGCGCGGTCTCGAGTTCGAGGTCCTTGGCCCGCTGATTCACCCAGGCCGAGATGAGTGGGACAGCGGGGCGCAGCTCGGCGGAGAGTTCCGCGTTGGGACGCTGGGGCTTTCCGCTCGGGCGCTTGCCCTTCGACTCACGCACGATGGCGAGCAGTTCCTCCCCACCCCCACCCTTGAGCACCCGACCGTCGACGCCACGAAGGCCCTTGATGTCATCGATCGACCTCGGCGTCGATGAGGCGACCGAAACCACCCCCAGATCCGAGAGCACGAAACGTGGAGTGACATCGAGCTCCGCCGCCTTTCGCTCCCGCCACGCCGCCACCATCTGCGCTGTTGCAAGACGATTGCCCTTCAGGTGGCGCACTTCCTTGATCCTGCGCCACGCTTCATCAGGGTCCCGCGGGCCGCGTGGGTCGGTCCTCATTTCCTCGCAGGCCTCTTCGGCCCATGCCGTGCGACCACGGTCCTCGAGTCGAGTCGACAACTTGTCGTGAACCTCGAGCAGGTGCGCGACGTCGTCTGCGGCGTAGGCCAACTGCCGCTCGGTCAGGGGACGTTTCAGCCAGTCCGTGAGCCTGTCCGCCTTGCCGGTTCGTACTCCCAGTTCGCGATCCAGCAGCGCCGACAACGAAGGGGAGGTGTAGCCGAGGAAACCTGCGGCGAGCTGCGTGTCGAACAGTCTGGACGGGACCGTGCCGCACCCCAGCTCGAGAACCTCCATGTCCTGACGCGCTGCGTGCATGACTGCCAGGCCGGGCCCGTTGAGCACCTCGGCGAAGGGGCTGAGGT
>JBPCTP010000115.1:0-5373 GCA_051011615.1 Microthrixaceae bacterium
GCACCAGACACGGCCGACGCACCCCTGGTGCGGGCTCGTCGACCGGGGACATGATGTCCATTCGCAGGTTCTTGCCGCCCGCCCGGGCGAAGCTGACGTGGCGCTGCAAACCGATGTCGTGGCTGGCCTCCCGACGTTGGTGGTCGGCCAATTCGCGCATCGCGTCGCGTATCTCGCCGCGGGCGGCGTAGCTCTGGCGAATCGTTGCCGCTAGCCCGACCCACGATGCAACGGTGAGCGCCAGGCCTACCTTGCCGGGCGCCGATCGCAGTGCCCCACGCCTTGCGAAGAAGAAGGTGGCAACCACCTGCCAGACCAGGTGCAGCGGAGCCAGCTCGATGGTCATCCACGATGCGAAGAAGCTCCAGCCGAAGAGTGCACGCCTCCTGGAGGGTTTGTACGCGTTGAGTGTGTACGCCGCCCCGTTCATGGAGACGACGAGATAAGTCCAACCCATCAGCCAAGTCTGCACACCGCGGTGCATCCGACACCAGCCCGGAGAGCGAAGGATCACAGGTGTCACCGGCTCAGTTGGGGCACCATTGGGTCAGACCAGCACTGAGATCAGACCAGCACTGAGATCAGACCAGCACTGACAGGAGCACTGTGAACGCCAAGGCCTCCTCATTGGGAACCGTACTGGTAGCGGTGGTGGTCGGCGCACTGGTGACCCTCGCCGCCAGCAACGGCGGCTATGAAGTGGGCGGGGTCGCCGTGTTCGCGTGGGGTGCACTGATCGCCTACGGGCTCAACTGGATCGCGTACGTTCCGTCCGTCGCCCTGCGGACAGAGAAGTTCTTCGACCTGACGGGTTCACTCACTTACCTCAGCGTGACAGTCGTGGCTCTGGTGCTGGTGGGTCGCTACGACGGCAGGGCGTTGATCCTTGCGGCCATGGTTGCCATCTGGGCGGTACGCCTCGGAACGTTCCTGCTTCGACGTGTGTTGGCAGCCGGTTCGGACAGTCGCTTCGACAACATCAAGGCCGACCCACTGCGATTGCTGGCGACCTGGACACTCCAGGGGCTGTGGGTATTGCTGACAGTCGCAGCAGCGCTCGCGGCGATCACTTCCGCGAGTGACCCCGGGCTCGACTGGCTCGTCTGGGTGGGTTTGGGGGTGTGGCTGCTCGGCTTCGGCATCGAGGCGACCGCCGATGCCCAGAAGAGCACGTTCAAGGCTGACCCGTCGAACGATGGGGCCTTCATCGATGTCGGTCTGTGGAAGTGGTCGCGCCACCCCAACTACTTCGGCGAGATCCTGCTCTGGGTAGGCGTGGCACTTGCATCGGTTGGCGCCTTGTCGGGCTGGCGCTACGTGGCGTTGGTGTCACCCGTGTTCGTGTTCGTCCTGCTCAGATTCGTGAGTGGCGTACCCATGCTGGAGCGGTCCGCCGAGAAACGCTGGGGCGATGATCCGGCCTACCAGGAATACCGCAACAACACGCCGCTGCTCATCGTCTGGCCTGACAAGTGACCAACAACGCTGAACGGGGAGCCGGGTCGGCCGGCCACAAGCTGCGTCGTCGATCCCTCGGAATCGCGGCGGCCGGCGCAGCTGCGTTGTCGCTGACCCTGCTCGTGTGGCTGTGGGTGCCGCTGCTGGCAGCTGCTGACCTGCTCAGGGGGAAGCGCCGACTTCCGATGATGCGCCTGGTGGCATTCGGCGCTGCGATGGCATGGCTGGAACTCGCCGGGGTCACCGCCGCGGGTTGGCTCTGGACAACGGGCAGGGGTCGAAGTGTTCCGGCCAACCGACGCCTCCAGAAATGGTGGGCGCAGAAGGTGATGGCCGCTCTCGAGCGAACTTGCGGACTCCGGCCCACCGTCGAGGGCATCGAGGCGTTGAGGTCGGGTCCCTTGGTGTTGCTCGTTCGACATGCCAGCCTTGCTGATTCGCTGCTGACTGCATGGGCGGTGATGCACGGCGCGGGGATGTGGCCGCGGGTGGTGATGAAGAAGGAGCTACTCGTCGACCCGTGCCTGGACATCGTCGGCAACAGACTGCCCAACTGCTTCGTGGATCGGGCGGCAGCAGACTCGGCGCCCGAACTCGCCGCCATCGCTGCGATGGGTGCAGACATGGAGGCCGAGGAGTGCTCGGTCATCTTCCCGGAGGGCACTCGATCGAATCCTGCCAAGCGCGAACGGGCGATCGAGCGGATCGGTGAATCCGACGAGGCGCGAGCGGAGCGTCTGGCAGCCCTGGAACACCTGCTGCCACCTCGGCACTCCGGCGCTGTAGCGTTGCTCTCGGCGGCACCCCATGCAGATGTGGTGTTCGGTTGGCATGCAGGATTCGAAGGTCTCGACACCTTCGGCGGGATAATCGAGGCGATCGGCTCGGGGCGGCGCAGTGCGCTGATCCACTTCGATCGGATCGACCGTTCCGAGGTGCCGACCGGTGATGAGTTCGGACCTTGGCTGGATGAGAAGTGGCTGGAGTTGGACTCGGCGGTGGGTGTTGCGCTCGAGGCGGGCGTCGGTACCGACTGACACGCCGGACAACCCGACCCCTACCCCCCGGCGCTACAGAAAAACACGAAATGCGCCGAAACATCACCTGTGACCTTCCCTCCGCGCGGGTCAACCGCGAAACCAAGTTCATCCACGCGCAGATCGGCAATCCGGTTGGCGGCAACGATGGTGGCCGCAATCGCCGTGGCGTGCGTGCCCGCACCGGCTGAGCCCGACAGCTATCTGCAACCGCCGGGCGCCACGCCCCAACCGGCGAAACTGCGCGTACCCACCACCACGACGTTGCCCTCGCTACCGCCACCGGCAGGCATTCGGGTGGCAAGCGGCAACGCATGGGCCAACACGGGATGTCCGATGTTTCCCGACGACAACTACTGGCACGCGGACGTGCGTTCGTTGCCCACCGTTGCACCCCGAACTCCTGACGGCCGACCCCTGGCCGCCTTTCCCCAGGAAGACAGCGACGACCCGCTGCGAATAGTTTCCGGCTTGATCGGTAACGCCTCGAAGACGATCACCTGGGCATCGTCCTCGGATCCGCTCGAGTGGGTGACGTCCAAGGGCAATTGGAACAACGCGTCCGAATTCACAGCTGTCGAAATGGTCGGAATCGGGCCGCTCGCGAACGCTACTGGGGGTCTCCTGCGTCACCGTGTCCCCGAAGATGTCCTTGTCGAACTCAGCTCTACGGACGACCACGCGCTGTTCGTCGACACAGACGCATGCAACCTTGTCGAGTACATCGGATGGGACCGCGACCCGGGCGAACTGTCCGGCAGAAACGCCACCATCAACGACCTGAGGACCAACGAACGCCGTCTGAGCGTGCGTCCCGGTTGGCTCACCGGCGCGACCAACGGCTCCAGCGGTGTCATCGACAGCCCGTATTCGTGGACCCACCCATGGACACCCGGACTCGACGGAACCGAGATCCATACGCCACGAAGCGCAAAGACTGCATCTGGAGGAAGCGGACTGCCGACGAGCCCGGGCATGGTCCGACTCGATGAAGTGTTCGCATCACCCGATCCCGCCTCCAGCGCAGTCGCGCACGACGCCCGGATAGACCACGCGATCGCGGTGAGTGTTCCACAACGGCACCTCTCGGCCATGCCGACATCCCTCACCGCAGGCACGCCGAGCCCGTTCGTGTGGCCCGCAACCACCACCGACGGCTGTGCCGGCGTCGAGTGCTTCGACAACTCGACCGGCTCGGACTTCCACATCCCGATGGGAGCCCGGTTGCGACTCAGCGACGAGGCCTGCTCACGATCATGGAGTGAGCCCCAGGCTGCTGTGATCGTGGAGGCGATGTGCGACCACGGCATCGTGGTGACCGACTCCTCGGCTCACGTGAAGCTGGCCGTCGAACGCTCGAGCGGTGACTCGAAGTGGCGCCGCGAAGCCCAGGAACAACTCGACACCCTCACGTTGCGGGACTTCGAGATGGTGGACACATCGAGTATCTCGACAGCCGACTCCGAAGCTCTCTGGAGCGTCGCAGTCGACTGGGCGATCGATCGCTTCGGTGCCGGCACCAACCTGTCCTCCGGCTGGTACCAGGGCACGTTCTGGAACAACGTCAACAACTGCGATCGAGCAGATCACGACCCCATGGGAGCGACACGCCCCCCATGTGACGACCCGGATCTTGCCCGTGTCGACTCGGCAGTCAACGGACCGGACTGGCTCCGGGTTCGCTGAGGCTCGGCGCTGTCTGATCCGGCGCTGTCTGATCCGGCGCGGTCTGCCCAGGCACTGCACCGGCCATCCAACGGTCCATCTCGAGGTACTGGTCATCGAGCCACTCGACGAGGGCTTCCTCGGTGGCAGGAACGGAGCCACGATCGAAGAACCGCATCCTCACCCTCACCGGGTGTTCGATCGGGCAATGGCGCAGCAGGTCGCGCACTGACGGAACCGACTCGAGGCCAGTGTGTTCCAGCACCACCACATCGGACTCGGGGCATCCCGCCAACAATTCCGACAATCCACCCGCCTTGGGCGGCAGCACGGCTTTCAGGCCCTCCAGGCGCAGAGCACGCGCGGGCTCGGCCTCACGCAACCGATCGAGGCGCGCAGCAAGTCGCTCGGTGGAGAACAGCCGGCCCTCACAGAAGATGATCGCAACAGCCGAGGAGGGCATGCCTTCAGCCATCGAACGGATCGCACCACGGGCCCCGATCGAGTCTCCACGATCAACGAATACCGACCCCATGCGTTGGTAGACGATGTCGAATCCTGGGTCGACCAGCAGCTCGGACATCAAGACCCCGCAGACCTGTCGCTGCCGGTGCTGTTGCCCTTGGTCGACACCCGAGACGACCAGCGCCGGCAGGGCCGCATCGAGGAGGCTGGCGTGGCGTGCGATCACCACGAGGTTACGATCCGCAGGAAGGTCAGGTGGCTCTCCCTCGATCACGACTGACACTCCGAGCAGGCTCTCTGCGCGCCGGGCGAGGCAACGTGCCGACCACATGGCCACCGCCGAACTGAGACGCTGGGAAGTTCGCAGACCGAGCATGTCTCCCGGCTTCGCAACAACCCATATCACCGGAGCGGACAACACCTCGACGGCCTCAATCAGCAGGTACTGCAACGCCACAAGCCACACGCGAGCGGCCGGCAACCTGACCCGAGCCCTGGAGAGATCTGCCGCCACCAACACCGGGAGTACCACGGGCGTGCTTGCGAACGCTCCCAGGGCGGCAGCCAGCACCGCCGGCACGGTGAGGGCACGTCGCCCCCATCGCCCTTCGTCGCGAGCGGACCATTGCGAATCAGCAGCCATGCTCCAACAACCCATTGCGGCGACACCGGCTTCCCGAAGGGATCCTCGAAGCCGGCCGCCCTCGGGAAGTCCCGGCGCCGTCAGTGGGTTCCCTGCTGGACGCAG
>JBPCTP010000116.1:0-4669 GCA_051011615.1 Microthrixaceae bacterium
GTTGTCCTCGATCGTGAGCGCAGCGAACACGTTGTCGCGCTGGGGTACATAGCCGACGCCCCGCTGCACGAGCTGGTGCGCCTGAAGCGACGTGATGTCCTCCCCGGCGAGCGTGACAGTGCCGCTGCGCACCGGCACCAGGCCGAACACTGCCTTGATGAGCGTCGACTTGCCCGCTCCGTTGGGTCCGATGACACCGACGAGTTCGCCATCACCCACCTCGACGAAACACCCGCGCAGGATGTCGATCCCCTTCAGGTAGCCCGCCACCACGTCGTGGGCATCCAGCAGCGGCTCAGCTCTGCGGTCGGTCATGAACGGTCACTCCTGACCCCGAGGTAGGCGTCGATGACTTCGGGATTGCGGGCCACGACGCCGGGCGGTCCCTCGGCGAGCACGCTGCCGGATGCCATGACCACCACCCAGTCGCTGATGCGTTGTACGACGTCCATGTCGTGCTCCACGAACACCACGGTGCGACCCGCATCGCGTATGCCGGTGATGTGCTCCAAGAGCGATTCCGTCAACGCGGGGTTCACCCCCGCCATCGGTTCGTCGAGCATCACCAGTTCTGGTTCGACCATCAAGGTGCGTGCCAGCTCCAGCAGCTTTCGCTGGCCGCCCGACAGCGACGCCGCCCGATCATCGACCAACTCGCGCAGTCCGACCAGTTCGAGAAGCTCCCTCGCTCGGGCCTCGACGGAGTTCTCCCGCTTGCGCCACAGACCCTTGAACGGCGCTGCCAGCAGGTCTTCTCCGCGCTGGTCGGTCCCGGCCAGGGCCATGTTGTCAAGCAGTGTCATCTTCGACAGCACACGGGTGAGCTGAAATGTCCGCACCATTCCGAGGCGGGCGAGTTGGTAGGCCTTCATTCCCGTGACGTCCTGACCGTCGAGGGCCCAGGTTCCCTCGTCGGGGCTGTCGAAGCCGGTGAGCAGGTTGAACAGTGTCGTCTTACCCGCACCATTGGGTCCGATCAGTGCCGTGATTGCGCCACGCTGGAATTCCAGGTGTTCGACGTCCACGGCCGCCAGGCCGCCGAAGTGCCGTTTGAGGCCGTCCAGCACGAGGATCGGGTCAGGCTTGGCAACCCCGGGCTCCGCCTCGATGCCCTCCAGTGCTTCAGCGGTCATCGATGGTCACCTCCTCGGGGTCACCCAACAGGCCCTGTGGGCGGTAGACGAGCAACACCATGAGCGCGAGGCCGACGATCGCGAAGCGAATCGCGCCGAGGTCGGACTGGTCGATGAACGCGGAAGCCCAGCTGTCGGGTGAAACCGACTGACGCAACAGCGTGTCGAGGCTCTGGAGCACGAACCAGAAGATCATCGCACCCGCCAACGGGCCCAACACCGTGGCCGGTCCACCGAGAATGAGGGCTGTGTAGATGAAGAACGTCAGTATCGACTTGTAGAGGTCGGGATCGGCGAAGTCGGCACCGAAGGCCAGGACCATGCCTCCGAAGGAGGCCAGCACACCACCGAGGACGAGCGACTGGAGCTTGATCCGGAAAACGTTCTTGCCCAGGCTGCGCGCCACTTCCTCGTCGTCTCGCACCGCCCGCAGGAGACGGCCCCACGGACTGCGCACCAGCAGTCGCACGAGCAGGATCTCGAGCAGGATCAGCGTCCATCCGAACGCCAGCACCCAGAGATCGTTCGCATTGAATGCGATGCTGCCGATGCCGTAGGTGCCATCGGGAATCGGGTTGATACGGAAGAACGGGCCTGCCCACTGGCCGATACCGCTCGGGCCACCGGTGACCGCCTCGAAGGACTGTGACCGAACGGCGATGCGCAGGATCTCCGCCACCGAGATCGTCACGATGGCGAGGTACTCGGCACGCAGCCGTAGCGTTGGCAGGCCCAGCAGCAGTGCCAGCAGCACCGCAGCCACAACTCCAACCAAGACCGCGAGCGGGAGCGGGAGGCCGAGCTCGGTCACGCCGATCGCCGTGCCATACGCGCCGACGAGCATGAACGCGACATGGCCGAAGTTGAGCAGGCCGGTGTATCCGAAATGGATGTTGAGTCCGATGGCAGCCAACGCGTAGGCGACGGCCGGAATGCCGATTGCGGCTCGAATGCCGTCGCTCAGGACCTGTCCGAAATCCATGACCTCAACCGATCCTCTCGTTGCGTCCCAGCAAGCCCTGTGGGCGCACCAGCAACACGATGATGAGAACTGCCAGTGCCCAGGCCAACTTGAACTCCACCGGGAACCAGAAGCTGCTGAGCTCGAACACGATTCCGATCAGGAGGCCACCGACGATCGGCCCGTATACCGACCCGAGCCCGCCCAGGATGACGGCTGCGAACATGATGAGCAGTAGGCGGAACCCCATGTCCCACTGCACCGACTGGGAGAGCCCGAAGATCACGCCGCCCAACCCGGCAAGTCCCGCTCCTCCCGCCCACACGATCGTGACGACCCGGTTCACGTCGATACCCGACGACTGCGCCAGGTCCCGGTTGTCGCTGACGGCCCGTACGGCGGTACCGAGCCGGGTCTTCTCGAGCGCCAGCACCGTGGCCCCGAGCGCCACGATGCAGATACCCATCAACCAGATGTCCTTCGGCGGGAACGTGAGCACCCCCCAGCTCCACGGCGACTGTGCCCCGTACTGGGCGAACGGCCGCGGACTGGCCTCGAAGACCACCTGGTAGACGTGCCGCAGGAACAATCCCATACCAATGGTGATGATCATCATCGACACCAGGCCCACCCGCCGGCTCAGCGGTCGCCACAGCGCACGGTCCACTCCCGCGCCGAATAGCGCAGTGAAGGCAACGCCGACAACAGCCGCCGCCGCCAGCGGCCAAGCGGGCCCGATCGATGTCGAGTTGAAGAACCAAGTGATGAGGGCGCCCATCGTGACCAGCTCGCCGTGCGCGAAGTTGACCAGCCCCGTGGTGCCGAAGATCAGCGACAATCCGATCGACGCCATGGCGATGACGAGCCCGAGCTTCACCCCGCTCCAGATGAGATTGGCGAACTGGGCGGCCGATGAGCCACCGGTGCCCGAAGACTCTCCATCCTCGGAGGAGGTCGTGGTGGTGCCACCGGCGTCCGGGTCGCCCAGGGCGAAGTTGACCCTCTTGTCCCGTCCCGCGAACACGACGACGTTGTCGAGGGTGGAGCGGTCCGGATCGGCCAGGGCGACCCCCTCGGGCAGGGTCTCGGTCACGAGCTCGGCCGAATAGGTCCCGGCGGAGGGAACCTCTATTCGAAACGAGCCGTCGGCCGCCGTCGTCGCTTCTCCGACGGCTTCCTCGTCGGCATCGGCGACACGAACGATGATCGTTGTGCCCTGCACCGGCTCACCCGCGTCCTGCAGGGTCCCGAAGACGGCGATGGGCGCGGCGGACGGGTCAGGTTCTTGCTGTGCCCCGACCGAGGAGACCCACAGAAAGGGACACACCACCAGCAACGCAACGGTTGCGAATAGGGCGCGCCGGGTCACGGGCAGAAACCATATTCGTCAAGGCGCACCCGAGGTGTGACGATCACCACAAAGATGCAGCTACCCGCAACCAGGAAAGCGATCGCGGGAGTGGTTCTGGTTCTGGCAGCCCTGCTGATGGTCAACGGAGCCGCTCTGATGCTCCAGGGTCTCTCCCCGGTGTCCACCGACGAGGGCGAGGTCCTGGCTGTGGCCGAATCGGGATTGCGGCCCAGCCAGCCGGTGGCGGTGAGCGAACCGGTCGGTGCCGGACGCTCCATCGCGGGTGCCGACGGTTGGCTCACCTACACAGATTCAGCCCAGCAGTGGCAGGTCGACGTACCGGCACGTTTCCAGGAGATCGACGTCGGCGATGACGCGAAGGGACTGGCGGCGATCCACGACAACTCCACGTACTCGCTGGAGTGGACCCCGGCAGGCGGAGAACTCGATCTCCACCTCGTGGCCGAGCGTGTCACCGACTTCGTGCAGAGCGACCTCGGATTCAACTACCGCGCCGAGATCATCGAACGGGACGCCACGTTCGAACCCGTGGTTGTCGGCAATCTGGATGCCGTTCGGTACTCGGTCGAAGTCGGGGTCGGCACCGATCTCGTGCGACACAGCGGGGTCGTGTTCCAGATCGGGGGCGAACTCGTGAGTGCGGGGGTACTGGACTTCGGTGGCGTTGCACCACTCGAGGCCGACAGGTATCTGAGTTCACTCAGGACCCTCAGCTGAACACTTCACTGAAGCTCGTTGCGCTTTTGCGCCCTCGGCAGGATTCGAACCTGCGACCGTCGGATTAGAAGTCCGGTGCTCTATCCAGCTGAGCTACGAGGGCAGAAGGGTGACGGTATATGATCATCGACCTTGTCATGGTGGCCGTAGCTCAGTCCGGTTAGAGCGCCAGGTTGTGGCCCTGGAGGTCGGGGGTTCAAGTCCCCTCGGTCACCCCATGCGAGCGCCCTTCCCATTCGTTGGGATTCAAGCGCGTCGCTACAATCAAACAAGTTCTTGCGCCTCTAGCTCAATTGGCAGAGCATCGGACTCTTAATCCGCAGGTTCTGGGTTCAAGTCCCAGGGGGCGTACAACAAAAAGGCCTGGGTCCGACTCAGTCGGGCTCAGGCCTTTGTCGTTCCTGGGTGGCCCCAGGTGGTGGGACTGCTCAGGCAGGTACTGCTGAGCGGCGGCGGGCGGCGAGCACGAGTGCGCCTCCGCCCACG
>JBPCTP010000117.1:0-3306 GCA_051011615.1 Microthrixaceae bacterium
TGTCAGGTGTGCACACGGCGATGACGAACACGCGCAACACGCCCATCGAGGCACTGGAACGCAGCTTCCCGATGCGTGTGAGGCGTCAACGACTGCGACGTGGCAGTGGGGGCGCGGGTGTCGCCCCGGGCGGCGAGGGTATCGAACGCGAGATCGAGGTGCTGGTTGACTGCACCGCGTCGCTGATCACGGAGCGTCGCGTCAGTCAGCCGTGGGGACTGGCCGGCGGCGAGCCCGGAGCGGTCGGTGAGAACTGGCTCCTGCCGGGAGGCGACGCGGCCCGAGCCGAGAGACTTGCGGACAAGTGCACGATTCAACTGGAGGCCGGGGACGTACTGCGGATGCTTACGCCCGGCGGTGGAGGCTGGGGTCGCTCGACGTGAGAGGGTCGAGGTCCATTCCCTCAGTGCCTCGAGCGCAACTCACCGCCGATCGCCAGCACATGCGCCGCTGACACCGGCAGCCGTTCGGGCAACGTCACCCGCAGCGAGCCGTTCTCGGCCGTATCCCAGTCGATCGGTTGTTCAACGCCCAGAAGCCTTACGGCACTCACGTCGCGGGCGTCGGTGCCGCGAAGTGAGAAGGTCTGCCTTCCCGGCGTGTCGGTCAACATGGCGTAGATGCTCCGGTCGGATTGGGTGAAGCGCACCTCGGTGTCCTCCGATGTGTGGGTTGCGGCGACCTTCCAGGGTCGCGTGCCGTAGATGGCCTCGCCGTTGACGGCCATCCATCGGCCCAATCCCTCGAGCGGCAGTTGCTGTTCCTCTGGGATCGTGCCATCGGGGTCGGGACCGATGCCGATGAGCAGATTGCCGTTCTTGGAGACAATGTCGCAGAAGCCGCGGATCAACCCGGTGGCGGTCACGATGTCTTCGGGTCGTTCGTTGCGATTGGCGCCGAAGGAGTGTCCCACCCCGCGGGTCGACTCCCACTTGTCGGTCTCGATCTCATCGAAGGTGGCGTACTCGGGAGTGCTGAAGTCGAAGTGCGTGGCGGCGGGGAAGGTGAGCGACTTCCAGTCGTCGGGCAGGAACCGCCAGGCAGCCTGCACAAGTGTTCCGGCTCCACGCGAGAGTGAGTCCGCCACGCGGTTGCGCGGCGTGCTCGGTTGCAGCCAACGGTCGTTGACGACTCCATCCTCGACGGTGTTGTAGTAGAACGCGAACAGCTCGGCGAGGTTGCCCCCTGCCGGCCAACAGATGTCGTTCCACAACACCGATGGTTCGTAGCGCTCGACGAGCTCACGCACGTGTGCCGATGCGTACTCGAGGTAGTCCGCCCCGGTGGGCACCGCCAGCATCGAGTCCGCAGGATTGGTCAGCACCGCGTCGTTGAAGGGCCAGTCGTAGCCGCCCGAGTAGTAGAGGCCCATGCGCATGTTCTGGTTCCGAACCGCCTCGGACAGCTCGCCCACCAGGTCCCGGCGTGCGTGGAAGCGCCCCTTGCGTGGATGCGGCTGGCTGGCCGGCCAGAGGGTGAAGCCGTCGTGGTGCTTGGTGGTGAGGACCACGTAGCGCGCTCCCGCGCTGCTGCAGATCGAGGCGAGCGCGTCCAGGTCCGCCTCCGCGCTGCGGGTGTCGAAGGTGCCAGCGAACGCGTCATACGGGGTGCCCGCACCGTATGTCTCGAGATGGTGCCGGGCTGTGGGGCTGCCCGGCACCTGCATCGAGTTCATGTACCACTCGGCATAGGGGTTGTTGCGGAGCATCGAGCGCGGACCCTGGTCGTGCAGCATCTGCTGGATGTCGGGCACCTGTGGCGCCCATCCCGGCACGGAGTAGAGGCCCCAGTGCAGAAAGATGCCGAGCTTGGCGTCGTCGTACCACTTGGGCAACGAGTGCTCCGACACGGATTCCCAGGTGGGTTGGTAGCTCGGCGCGACATCGGTGAGTGACATGTTGAGCCGATCGACCGCTCGAGCCGGATATTGAGCATTGCCCGTACAGGCGCTCGGTACCCGGTAGCTCCGAGGCAGCGGCACGGGCGTCCAGGTACGCTGAAGCTCGATGACGGCTATCACTGCGCCCGTACTTCGATGCGGGCTGGCCCTGGTGGCCGTTCTGGCGCTGGTTGCGGCCAGTTGCGGCGATGAAGGAACGAGCGATGACGGTGGCGCGGGTCAGGGGGAGCGGGGGACCTTCGGGCTGGTCACCTTCAACGCCGGCCTCGCACGCGGGTTCGTGGACTACGCGATCGAGCGGTCGAGCGAGGTTGCTGCCGCGATGTCCGCGATAGAGGCCCAGGTGATCGCGTTGCAGGAGGTCTGGAACCCCGAGGACGTGCAGGCACTGGTCGACGAAACCGCTGACACACACCCGCACTCGTTGTTTCTGGATCCCCAACCCGAGCTCAACGACCGGGAGCAGGCAGAGGCCGACGCCTCGGGCGTTACGGGGCCACCGTGTCCGGCAAACGAAGCAGTACCCCTCGAGGACTGCGCCAGGCAGAGTTGTGACGGCTTGCCCGACGACCAGCTCTCCGACTGCGTGCTGCAGAGCTGCGGCACCGAGTTCGCAGCGACGTGCCCGGAGTGCCAGACATGTCTCGCCGCGAACATCGGTGGAAGTCTCGATGAGATCCTGGCGGCCTGTGCAGGCGGTGAAGGCGGCGGATCGTTCGCGTACGACGGCGCATTCGGCATCGGCATCATCTCCACCGAACCGTTCATGGAGGAGGACTCGCTCGTTCTCGCCTCCAGCCTCAACAGGCGCGGCGTGCTGTACGTGCAGATCGACGACCCGGTCCTCGGAGCCGTCGACATCTTCAACACGCATCTCAGTGCGAACCTCGACCTGGGTTCCTCACCCGTCCCGTATCCGGGTGAGGGCGGCTGGGCCGAGGAGCAGGCCGCACAGATCGAGGTCGCCACCGAGTGGATCGACGAGCGTTCCAGCGACGAACGCGTCGCGATCTTCGTCGGTGACATGAACACCAGTCCCGAGGGTGAGAACCACTCCGCGGAGACACCCGACAACTACGAGCTCCTCGTCTCCTCGGGTGGATGGGCCAATGCGTACGTGGATAACCCCGGTGCCGAGTGCACCTACTGCGAGGACAACCTTCTGGTGGGTGGAGAGACCGCACCGGGTCCGGTGCTCGACCACATCCTGGTCCGCAACTTCGACGGTGATGTCGACACCGAGCCCATCTTCACGGATCCGATCGAGATCGAAGTCGAAGGCCAGACCGTGGCCACGCACCTGTCGGACCACTACGGACTGCTGTCGATGCTCATACCGAGCTGACCCCACACCGAGCTGACCCACATCCAGCTGCGCATCCGCGGATAGGTGGTCTGGCTGACTG
>JBPCTP010000118.1:0-4168 GCA_051011615.1 Microthrixaceae bacterium
CCCCAGTCGAGGCGAAGGAGATCCTGGCCCGCGCGGCCGCCGGCAAGGTGGACGTGCTGATCGGGACGCACCGCCTGTTGTCCCGCGATGTGAAGTTCAAGGACCTCGGCCTGCTGGTGGTGGACGAGGAACAGCGGTTCGGGGTGTCGCACAAGGAGGCGATCAAGGCCCTGCGCACCGACGTGGACGTGCTCACCCTCACTGCCACACCGATTCCCCGGACCCTGGAGATGAGCCTCACCGGGATCCGGGACCTGTCGCTTCTGAACACGCCGCCGGCCGCGCGTCAGCCGATCCTCACCTACGTCGGCGAGTACGACGACCTGGCTGTCTCCGAAGCCATTCGCCGCGAACTCCTGCGGGAGGGGCAGGTGTTCTACGTGCACAATCGTGTGCGGGACATCGAGCACCGCGCCGAGCGGATCCGCGAACTGGTGCCTGAGGCCCGGGTCGCGATCGCGCATGGACAAATGGACGAGGGCACCCTCGAACGCGTCGTTGTCGACTTCTGGGAAGGTGAATACGACGTGCTCGTGTGCACGACCATCATCGAGTCGGGCATCGACATGCCGACGGTCAACACGCTGGTGGTCGAACGTGCCGACCTGCTCGGGCTCGGACAGCTCCACCAGTTGCGGGGCCGGGTCGGCCGGGCCGGTCAACGTGCCTACGCCTACCTGTTCTTCCCCCAGGACCGTCAACTCAGTGAGGAGGCCTACGAACGCCTCAAGACGATCGGTGAGACCACCGAACTCGGCTCCGGTTTCCGCATCGCCATGAGGGACCTCGAGATACGCGGCGCCGGCAACCTGCTGGGTACCGGACAGTCGGGTCACGTGGCGGCGGTGGGCTATGACCTCTACGTGCAAATGGTCAACGAGGCGATCTCGGAGCTGAACGGCGTCCCCGCAGAGGAGGCACCACCCGAGGTCACCGTCGAGGTGCCGGTGCCGGCGAACCTGCCGGCCGACTACATCGGCCGCGAGGACCTCCGAATGGATGCGTACCGGCGTCTGGCAGCGGTGACCGAGCCGGACCAGGTTGACGAGATCGCAGAGGAATGGACCGACCGGTTCGGTCCGGTGCCCGCCACAGCAGCCGCTCTGTTGCAGGTGGCACGCGTGCGGGCCGAGTGCGTCCGCACCGGAGTGACCGATGTGGTGGTCTCGAAGGCCCCCACCATCTCCGGCGGTGGTCTCGTCGCCCGGTTGTCGCCGATCAGGCTCGCCACGAGCAAGCAGATGCGCCTCGAGAGGGTCTATCGCGGTGCTGTGTACAAGGAAGCCGTGGGCGAACTGCAGCTCCCGGTTGCAGCAGGGGAGGATCCGGCGGGATTCGTCGCCGAGGCTCTGCGTCAGCTTGTGCCTCCTCCCGAGGCAGCGGCGTAGCATCGGAACATGCGCGTGAGTCGTAAGCCATTGCTGGCAGCTGCATCAGTGGCCGTGAGCATCTCGTTGTTCACTGCTTCATGCGGGGTCGCCGCCGATGACGTGGCAGCCACCTACCGGGATTCGGAGATCTCCACCGCAACGGTCGACGCGTTCGCAGCCGACGAAGCAGTGGCGCAACTGCTGGGCTATCCAGTGGGGGAGGGCGAGTCGCTGCTCGAGGGCGGCAACGCCCGCACGGTGCTCGACTTCCTCCTCGAGGGCGAGGCCCTGATTGCCACCGCAGAGGAGTTGGGCGCCACGATCCGGGGCGACGAGGCACTCCTCGAACAGACGCTCGCAGGCTTCGCCCAGCAGGGCTTCACGTTCGGAATCGATGACCTCAGCAACGAGGCCCGCGTGTTCCTGGCACGATTCGTGGAGGCCGACAGCGTTCTCACCGAGGCCGCAGTCCAGCTCGGCGAGCCGACCGAGGAAGAGATGCGCTTCGTGTATGCCGAGACCGCCGATAGCGGTCGGTGGGACCGGACCTGCGTGACAGTGGTCGCGTCCCTCCTCGAGGACACCGAGATCCTCGTGGAGGCATTCGACGGGGGCCTGGAGCTGGTTGAAGTGGTGACCGTGGCTCCGCAGGCCCAGGTGGTGCTCGACCCCTCCGTGGCATGCGCCACGGCCCAGGACTTCGCCGGCCTTCCGCCCGAGCTGGCCGAGGGTATCGACTCCGCCGAGGCCGGTGTGCTCGTCGGTCCTGTCGAAGTGGCGTCCGACGCGGGTCCGCCGCTGGTGGTGTTCTTCGAGGTCGAGTCGCGGGAATCGGTCGACTTCGAGGCAGCACGGCCCGAACTCGAAGCAGAGGTCGCCCAGAGCCTGCTCGCCGTGCGCATAGCCCGCGAGTCCGAGGTGAACCCACGTTACGGCGATGCTCCCTCGCTCGTGGCTGCGCAGTCGCAGACCGGGGCTCCCTCACTGGTCGCGCGGGTGCAGCGGCCCGAAGCTCCTGAAGTGATCCCCGGCTTCGGGGTGCAGGTCCCCTGACCGCCCGAATAGACGTCGTCGGGCTCGGTCCTGCCGGGTTGGATCTCACGACCGCCGGCACGCTCGAACTGCTCGGGGCCACGGGCCGTTGCTACCTGCGCACAACCAGGCACCCCGCAGCCGAGCAGTTGATCGAGTCCGGCTTGGCTGCCGGCTGGCAGTCGTTCGACCACCTCTATGAATCGCTGCCCACGTTCGCCGCGGTCTACTCGGCGATCGTCGACGAGCTGATCGAAGCCGCAGGCCGGTTCGGCAAGCTGGTGTACGCGGTTCCCGGATCACCCACCGTCGCGGAGTCGACTGTCGAGGCCCTGCTGGGCAAGGCGAGGGCCCCGGGTGGCCCCCAGGTGGTGGTGCACCCGGCCATGTCGTTCGCTGATCTGGCATGGGCCCGTCTCGGGATTGATCCGGTACGGGCCCAGGTCACTCTCGTGGATGGCCACTCGTTCGCGAGGGCGACCACAACACCGGGAGCGGTGCTGGTCGCCCAATGCGAATCCGCGCTCACGCTGTCGGACATCAAGCTGACACTCGAGGATCCGCCGCCGGAACGGGTCAGCCTCCTGGCGCGACTCGGACTACCCGACGAGGTGATCCTCGAAGTCGACTGGGCAGACATCGACCGCAGCTTGGAGCCGGACCACCTCACGTCGCTCTGGATTCCGCGGTTGGCCGCATCGGCGGGCACCGGCCTCGACGGGTTCGCCCAGCTGATGGCGAAGCTTCGGGCGGGGGACCCCTGGAAGTCTGCCCAGGATCACGACTCGCTGCGCCGATACCTGCTGGAGGAGACCTACGAGGTCCTCGACGCGCTGGATTCCTATGACCCCGAGTCGGGTGCAGGTGCGGAGGAGCTCGCAGGCGAACTCGGAGACCTGCTGTACCAGATCGTCTTCCACGCCTCCCTTGCAGAAGAAGCCGGCTGGTTCGACCTCGCAGGCGTGATCCGGGCCATCCACGAGAAGCTGGTGGTACGCCATCCGCACATGACCGAATCCGCCGGCTCGGCGGCTTCCGGCGATGAGGCACCGTCAATCGACGAACTCACCACTCGATGGGAGCAGGCGAAGAAGGCAGAGCACTCCAGGGAATCCGCCTTCGACGGCATCCCGGCGTCCCTTCCGGCGCTGGCTCGGGCAATGGCCATGGCGAAGAAGGCTGCGGCGCTCGGGCTGGCGGTGCCACCGCCGCCGCAGGGGTATGGGGGAACCCTGATGGCAGCCGCGTTCGATGCCATCGAAGCCGGTGTGGACCCCGAGGATGCGCTGCGACAGGAGCTGAACCGCGCCGAGCAAGTCCTGCGCGCCAGCGGGCAATAGTCTGCCCGAATGGCAGAACCCCTCGACATAGCCCCCGCAACCGGCCGGCTCGGAATTCTCACCCCCGGCATGGGAGCAGTTGCCTCCACCGCGTATGCCGGCGTGATGGCGGTGCGCCGCGGCCTGGCCGAGCCCATCGGGTCCGTCAGCCAGATGTCCCACATCCGCCTCGGGCTGCGCGCCGAGGGAAGAAACCCCCTGATCAGGGACTTCGTGCCGCTCGCAGGCCTCGACGATGTGGTCTTCGGCGGCTGGGATCCGATCTCGCCCAACGCACTCGAGGCGGCCCGTACCGCAGGCGTGCTCGAGGAGTCCGACCTCGCACCCATCTCGGGTGACCTCGAGGGAGTCACCGCAATGCCTGCCGTGTTCGACCAACGTTGGGTGAAGCGACTCGACGGCGTGCGCGTCAAGACCGGCGACAAC
>JBPCTP010000119.1:0-2702 GCA_051011615.1 Microthrixaceae bacterium
GCCTTCCCGTACTCCTCCTGGAGTTCGTCCTCGAGCTGTTCATCTGCCATTTTCCGCCTCTTTCCGCCCACCACTCTCCGTGGCTCCATGTCCCAGTGTGGTGCTCGTCACATTCCCAAGTCAAACACTCTCGGTGAGAATCATGTCAGACCTCTTCTAGTCGGACCAAAGTCGCTCGGCGACCATGGCTGCACCAGCCACAACGGCTGCTGTTTCAGTGCGCAGAACGTGCTCACCAAGTCCGACGATTTCACGCCCCTCACGCTCACCGTTCGCCCAACCACCCTCTGGGCCTACCAGGACCTGCTGGTCTCGAGTGGTGATCCGCCGACCGCCAGCGTCTGCGATCACAGCACTGGGGAGATCCGTCGGCGATGCGATCTCAATGGCCGGAAGCCACAGGCGTCTGCACTGGCGGGCGGACTCGAGTGTCCAGCGATGCATCTTCGCCAGCTGCTTGTCGGCACGCGAACCCTGCCAGCGCACCACGCTACGCTCGGTCCGCAACACAACAATCCGGTCGACCCCGACCTCGGTCAGCTTGCGGATCGCCCACTCTGTGCGGTCACCTTTGGGGGCGGCGAAGCCCACGGTGAGTGTCGGAGTGGGTTTCGCTTCCACGTGCATGTCTCCGACATCGGCAAGCACCTCGGAGCTCAGCGAGCACATTCGCCATCCGCCTTTGCCGTCGGCGGCACAGACTCGCTCACCTTCGGACAGGCGCAACACCCGACTCAGATGGTGAGCATCAGCCCCACTCAGCTCGGGAGCCGAGAGGTCGTCGACGAACACCTGTGCGGCGGCGTTGCGCCACGGGTGCTCGGACACCGCAGAGCTGCCGTCAACGCCCACTGACTCAGGAGAATGCCGAGCGGATTCGCGACATGAAGCCTTCGCTCGGCGGAGCCACTTCCTCACCTCGGTGCGTGGCGAGCTCACGAAGCAACCGCTCCGATTCGTCATCGAGCTTCTCGGGCACCCGCACATCCGCGACCACGACGAGGTCACCTCGGCCCCTCCCATTGAGCCGCGGAACTCCCTTGTGGCGGATCCGGAAGAGCTGGCCCATCTGTGTACCAGCGGGTATGTCTAGGTGCTCCTGCCCATCGGGGGTTTCGATGACGATCGACGCGCCGAGGGCTGCCTGGGTGATCGAGATGCCGAGAGCGTGGACGAGGTCGTCTCCCTGGCGTTCGAAACGGTCATCACTCCTCACACGGAGCCGCACGAAAAGGTCACCGGAGCCTCCACCTCGGGCGCCGACGGCTCCCCGACCGGTGAGGCGCAGTGTGGAGCCGTCGTCCACACCGGCGGGCACGTCCACGGTGAAGGTCTTGTCGGTGACGATTCGCCCCTCCCCGTTGCAGGAGGCGCACGGCTCCGCGATGAACTGGCCGGATCCCCCACATCTGCGGCATTGGGCGGCGGAGACGATCTGGCCGAGCACGGTGTTTCGCACCGAGCGGACTTCCCCGGTGCCCGAGCAGTCCTCGCACTGGGTGGGCGACGTGTTGGGCGCTGCGCCGGTCGCCTCGCAGTCCTCGCACGGCACCGCTGTACGCACGGTGACGTCCTTGGCGGTACCGAACAGCGCTTCGGTGAACTCGAGCGTTTCGGTCACATCCAGGTCGGGGCCGCGTGCCGGACCGCCACGCTGGCGCTGTCGACCGCCGCCGGCGAAGGGACTGCCGCCTCCGAAGAAAGCGTCAAAGAGGTCCCCGAGCCCCTCCCCGGAACCGAAGGGGTCTCCGAAATCGAAGCCCTCGGCGTCGCCGAACTGGTCGTAGCGAGCGCGCTTCTCGGGGTCCGACAGCACTTCGTAGGCTGCGGCGAGCTCCTTGAAGCGTGCCTCTGCCTCCGCATCGCCGGGGTTCGCATCCGGGTGCGATTCGCGTGCGAGGCGACGGTATGCCTTCTTGATCTCATCCGCGGATGCCTCGCGGGCGACGCCGAGGATCTCATAGAAGTCAGCCAATGGTCCCGGCCTCCTCGCCCGATGATCCCTTGAGTCGTTGAGGCCCAATCATGGCAGCTGTCATTCCTCGCTCAGCAACCGGCTGAGCCTGTTGCTGACCTCCGAAACCGCCGAAACGGTCCCTGCGTAGTCCATGCGTGTGGGACCGAGCACCGCAATGGCACCGGCCGGATCGCCCTCCGCCCCGTAGGGGGCGACGACCAGTGAACACTCCGCCAGCGGCTTCATGCCGGTCTCGGAACCGATTGCCACGGTCAACCCGCCGTCGAGAATCTCCCGTATGAGTCCGACGACGAGGACCTGCTTCTCCAACAGGGTGAGGACCTCTTCGATCGTCTCTCTGGTGTCGAATGCGTGAGCAATCCGACTGGCGCCATCCACGTAGACCTGTGGCCCTTCTGCATCGGCACCCTCGGCGATGGCTGCTGCGGCCAGCACCGCCAGGGAGGAACCGGGCAGGGCCGCGTCGAACGAGTGGCCTGCGACCTTCGCGAGTGGCTCACCAACCAACTCGTCCGTGAGCACCTTCTGCGCCGGCGCGAGGTCCGAGCCGTCCACGCCGGTGGGCGCGAGTTCGAACGTGCGCTTCACCACCGCACCGGCAGAGGTGACGGCGACGACCATCATCACCGTCGAGGACAGGTCCACCAGTTGCACCGACCGCACAGTTGCTGCAGGCGCGCTCTCGCCGGTGACCACCGCGGCTGTGCCGGTGACCGTCGAGAGC
>JBPCTP010000120.1:0-6114 GCA_051011615.1 Microthrixaceae bacterium
CACGACCGCGGCGGCTTCACAAACCTCGACTCTCGCGGCGCTGTCATGAGCTTGCTCGAGGACGGTAACTCGCGCATGGTCGTCCCCTTCTCCAAGCAGGCGATCGAAATGATGGGGATGGAGTCATGGAAGGACTTCAAGCTGATGTCCAGTCCCGTCGGACTCGAGAACATCCCGACCGTGCACCCCATCGCTCACACCACCAGCTACTCGTTCACGATCTTCCCCAACATCATCACCCCCCTCGGCGCCGCTGGGTTCCCGTTCATGCACTTCTTTCCCGACGGCCCAGGTCGCACGAACATCCGCATCTACCACTACGCGACCCCAGAGAACATCAATCAAACCGAGGAGTGGGCCACACGTCTGGCCGGCTTCGCTCAGATCATCGACGAGGATGTCGAGAACATGGACCCGATGAACCGAGCCATGAACTCTCCGCTCTACACCGGGGTGCCCATCTCCTACCAGGAACGACGGATCTGGCACATGAACGAGGTCATCGATCAGACCATCGGTGTGGAGCGCATCCCGGAAGCCCTGCGTGTCGCCCAACTGCTCGGCGACCGCATCGAGCCCACTGTTGCGCCATGATCGACCTCGACCACGCCGACAACGACATAGAACGCCTGGCACTCAGCCTGTTCAAGGCCATGGAGCAAGGCGATTTCATGGATGTCATGGCGAAGAGGTGCGCCGACGACTTCGTCTGGGCGAATAGCGGCCTGCCCACCCTCGCTGGCCAGCCAGCAATCCGAGCACACAGCTCAGCTGGAGGGTTCGCATCCAAGGTCCCGATCCTCACCAACATGCGGTCATTCAGCGCGGACCTTGTGGCGATCGCGAGCACCGGAGACATGCGAGGCGGGATCGTCTTCAACGAACGTATCGACCACCACTGGGACCGTGACGGTCGCGACCTGATGACCCCACACATCTGCGGCGTCGTTGAGATACGCGACGACAAGGCGACCGCGCTCCGCGACTTCTACGACACCGCTTGCTACGCGCAGGAACCTACCGAACCAAACCCCGCCCATGCGATGCACTGAGCCTGCTCACAGATCGCGCACAGCCGCGAGGGCGTGGAACTCGGTGACCGCATTGGAGGCTCGCCGAAGGATGTGCTTCTGCGCGTCCTGGCTCGCCGGGTCGAGATGCTCGAATTCGGGAAATGACGCGAAGCCATACATGAGACACATCGCAACGGCGACGCGAGTGTCGAACAGCACGGCCTCCGGATCGAGGTCGACCCCCCGGGAGCGGCTCGTGGAGACGTAGCGATCGACCAGTTCTTCGATGCGGCCGCGGTACACCTCGGGTTCGACTGACTGGCTGATGAAATACCCGATGTCGTAGGCGAGATTCTGCACGCCTGCGATCTGAGGGTCGATGATTACGACCCGGCCGTCATCATCGAAGAACATGTTGTCGGCCCGCCAGTCGCAATGACACAACGTCGGTTCGGTGATGAGCCGATCAATCATCGTGGGCAACAGATCGACCCACTCATCGCCGAGCTCCACGGCTTCGCCAGTGAGGACCTCGGGGGCGTGCCGCTTGGCTGCCGGCCAACCGGCTCCTGCGACTCCTGGAAGACCAATTCGGTAGACGGGGCTGTCCAATCCGAAGAACAGCTCGCTCAAGCCCTCCAGCTCTTCAGAACCGGTCCAATCAGCGTGGTAGTCCGCGAGCGCGTCGATGGCGACAACGGCATCTGCCCAACTCATTCCGCCAATACGATCGGCTTGCCGCAAATGCGACAGATCCTCGAGCACCACGCAGTAGTCGGACTTGTCTTCGGCGATCATTGCCGCGTGCACCTTGGGCGTCCGAATCGTGGACCTGGGACCGATCTCGCGGTACCAACCCACCTCTTTCGGGTAGACCCCAAATCCATCCGCCATCGCCCGCTGATGAGGCACGTCCATCGGGAACTTGATGAAGACCGAACCGGGCCCATCGCCGCCTTGGTACTCGAGCGCGGCTCTGTAGAGCGCGCTCAGAAGGCCCCCGCCTTCGAAACGGTCAACGGCCACCGACGCCACCATGGTGGCGTCGTCGATTGCCCCACTCGTGCGCAGCACCGCCTCCATCCAAGAAGCCTCAAGCGCTTCAGCGGAACCGGGCAGTCCGACCTCGAGTCCAGCAATCGTTCCCATGATGATCCCCTCGTTGACCAAATCCCAGAGCGCCACGGTCCCTGTGGTGGCCTGAGAGTAGTGGCGCCGCTCTGGACGCTCCTCCCACCTGATCCCCTCTGCTTCTGCCCACCGAAGGGACAGCGTCTGCGGGCCACGTCTCCTCGGGCGCTCCTGGTCGACCGACTAGTTGCCTACCTCACGGAAGGGTTTACCCTTGTTCGGGTCGGGCTCTTTGGGGAGTCCGAGGACGTTCTCGCCCAAGATGTTGTGCTGAATCTCGTCAGTCCCACCAGCAATGGACTGGGCTGGAGTAGAAACCAGGATCTCGGCGATGACCGAGTCGATCGGATCGTCGGTGGAGCTCAGCATCGCGGTCGCCCCGGCGATCATGGAATGCACATGGTTGGCCTGACGGGCGACTACCGACAAGGCGAGTTTGCCGATCGAGCCCTCCGAGCCTGGCGGACGGCCCAACGCTCGCGCGGCCTTGGCTCGCTCAGCGGTCCACCCTGAAGCCTTTTCGAAGCTGATCAGCTTCATCATCTCTTGGCGGATGACGGGATCGTGCGCGGCGCCGGTAGCGATCGCGCGCTCAACGATCAGGTCGACGCGACCTTTTCGTTGCGGATACCACTCGTAGGTCTTGTTGTATTCGGCCGCCTCCGCCCGCGCCTCCTCGATGACCCGACCGGAAGCATCGGGAGCGAAATGGATGTCGCGCTGGGTCGAGAACGAACGCTCGTGAGCCAGCGTGCCGCGCGCAACCCGCCAACCGTCTCCTACGCCACCGACGACATCGTCGACCGGAACGCGAGCCGCGCTGAGGAACACCTCGTTGAACGAGTCGTGGTAGTCCATCTCGAGAATCTGGCGGACCTCGACGCCGGGCTGATCCATGTCGAGCAAGAAGTAGGTAATCCCTGCGTGTTTGGCAACGTCCCAGTCCGTGCGAGCGACGAGGATGGCCATGTCGGCCTGATGGGCCATCGTGTTCCAAACCTTCTGTCCATTGACGATCCACTCGTCGCCGTCGCGAACCGCCGTTGCTCGCAGCCCCGCGAGATCAGAGCCAGCACCAGGCTCACTGAACAACTGACACCACGTGAGCTCACCGGTGATCGTGCGTCGCAAGTACTTGCGCTTCACTTCGTCTGATGCGTGGTCGTACATCGTCGGGGCGGCGAGTCCCATGCCGCCACCAAGCGGAACCGCCACCCCACCGGCCCGGCGGATGGTTCGGTGGGCGATTCGATCCGCCCACACCGGCAAGCCTCGGCCATACCAGTTTGCTTCCCACGAAGGTACGGCCCAACCAGAATCGACGAGGCGCTCGCGCCACTCGATCAGCGGGAGATCGGGGTTCCACGAGCCGTGGAACCACTCGAGAACCTCGCCCTCGATGTCGGCTTCGGTTGTAGACATGGGTTCCTCTGAGCACGGTCTCGGTGCAGCTCCGGGATCAGCATCATATATTTCGAATGATTCAGTTTCTCAGGGCGAGGCGGTCTGAGCGGCCCAGGTACCCTTGCCTGCACTCGATGGACGAGGTGAAATGGCAACAGCTTCTCAACGGCGCATGGGCAGACCGCCAAAGACCGAGGGCGAGACGCCAACGCGAGTCCGGATTCTGGCGGCGGGGGCGCAGCTGTTTGCCGAGCAAGGGTTCGAGACAACCACCCTTGCCGACATCGCCGAGCGCTGCGATGTCTCGCCACCTGCGCTCTACAACCACTTCGCCAACAAGGACGAGGTGCTGGTCGAGGTAGCGAAGTGGGCGCTGTTCCAGATGCGCGACCCCGTGGAGGCTGCGCTCGAAGATCCACACGCCGTAGCCCGCAGATACCTGGGTCCCGACTTTGCTCCGGTCCGCCGACTGTTGCTCGAGCTCCATCTCGCAACATACCGGCACGAGCGCGTACGCGAACTCCTCGCTGCATGGCACGTCGAGCACGCGAATCGCTCGGCGGAATCCCGAGGATCGCTGGCTGCTGAGAAAATGTTCTACATCGTATTGATGGGACTGTCGCAGCTCGACCCACTGTCGGGTGTCGACGTCGATGAGGACGAGTTCATCGAGATCCTCGACCGCGTCCTCGACGCCGTGTTCCCCGACCTGTAGACCGACCCAACGCGGGTCAGTCGTCGGCCATCATCTGAGCGATGAGGTCAGCGGCCACATCGTCCACATGCCACGTACTCGTGTCGATCCGGCTGAGTTCATCGAAGGCCTCGGCAACCTCAGTCCACCGAGCCTCGGCATAGTCGAGCGCGTTGTAGTGAGTTGGGATCACGAACCTACCCGCCTCGGCACCATCAAGTGCCCGCTGCGCAACGACGGACGCGTCCATGCCCGCTTCCATGACAACAGCTCCCATCTGGTCACCGTCGGCCGGACCGCCGAAGCTGTCAGGTCGCTTCGCCGATGCGTTCCACAACATGCTCGTGGTGAGCCCCGGACAAAGCAAGCTGACACCCACGTGTTCAGGTAGTTCTCCTCGAAGTACATCGCACATCCCGAAAACCGCATGCTTGGACGCGGTGTAGATACCCATGCCCAAGTGCGGTCGACCAAGCGAGTGCTCCGATCCCGTGGCCATCAACCAGCCCGGGTCGGCTCCAGAAACCATTCGCTGGCCGAACGCCTGCATCGTTGACAGAACGCCGATGACGTTCACCCCGAGCACCCATTCGACCTGCGACGGGTCGGTCTCGAGCAACGGCCCTCCGGCCGGACCCACGCCCGCGTTGGCGCAGACGAGACCAGGGAGACCGTGCGAATCGAGGACTGCTTCGGCCATTGAATCGACAGATGACTTGTCCGTGACATCGCAATGGTAGGCGACAGCTCGATCGATCTCGCCGGCCACCCGTTCGGCGTCGGCGAGATCGATGTCGACAACGGCAACAGCCGACGCTCCACGCGAGGAGGCTTCGTTCGCAAGCGCAGCGCCGATTCCGTTGCCTGCTCCGGTGACGACAACTGGCCGTCCTTTGATCGGTGCTCCCATGTGAGTCACTCCAGTCCTGGTGATGCGAAATCAGGCGGGTCGAGCTGCGACTGAGAATCGGCAGCGGAGAAGCCAACGCCGACGAGCATTGCTCCAAACATGTGGGTCAGATAATTGCTGAGATTATGTGAAGTCTGTTTCATTTGCTTCCAGGCTCGGCTAGTCGCCGACCATGATCGACTTCTCGATGTTCGCGAAACAGAGCAGATTGCCGAAGTTGCCGTGACCAGAGACGAAGTCCCGGCCATCTTCGTTGCCACCCCACGTGAGCTAGGGGCTCGAGAAAATGAGCGGTGGCATCGTGTTGGCTGTGATTGCCCTCCGCGTAGCCTCGAGTTCCGACCTTAAGCCCAGACCGAGGTCGTGTCAGTAGCAGATGCGCAACCAGGGCCTGGGCCGGGTCCAGCCGGCGGCCCACGCCGAGGTGTTGCGGTTGTTGGCCAAACGCAACACCGACATCGGTAAGCAGCGCGCAGCCGGGTGGTGTCGCGGACCCATTCGTTGTTGGTGGAGCTCTCACCAGGGGGTATAGCCAAAGAAATCAACGCGTCGGACGTCGACGCGTTCCTGGCAGGGTTCGAACCAGACACCGAAGCCCAACGAGTCCGCCTGGAGCTGGTAGCGGAGCTGTTGGACGACATTCGTCGCCTCGACACTCAACTGAAGGCATCACACCGCCGCATCCGCTCAGCGGTGGCCGCCTCTGGAACGTCGGTGACCGAGCTGTTCGGGGTGGGACCCATCATCGCCGCCAGCCTCGTTGGCTACAGCGGCGACATCGGCCGCTTCGCTAACCGCGACGCCTATGCCGCCTACAACGGCACCGCCCCCGTGGACTACTCATCTGCGGGCCGCACCGTGCGACGGCTGTCCAAACGAGGCAACCGGCGGCTGAATCACGCCATTCACATGGCCGCCATCTGCCAGCTCCGACAGGCCCACAGCGACGGCCGGGCCTACTT
>JBPCTP010000121.1:0-3551 GCA_051011615.1 Microthrixaceae bacterium
CATTCCAGGCCCAGCAGGTCGAGGCCCAGATCGCAACCCTGCGTACCCGCCTGGGCACACTCGAGAGCCGCCGGACCGATCTCGTCTCGGCATCCACCGCGCCCGGTCGCATCACGCGGGACGCCGATCTGCCAACCGCCGCTGGTGGCCTGCCGCCCATCGCGCTGGGCGCCGGGGTGTTCGTCTTCTTCCTCTCCGGCGGCGCGGTGCTGGCTTTGCTCTATGACCGGCGCGGCGGCACCGTGAAGGACCTCACCGGCATCGAGGCGGTGAGCCCCGGTTCTGACGTCCGCATCATCAGAGGCGACCGCGATGATTTCGAGGAGGCGGTCGGTGCACTCGCGCTGAAGATCGCCGATTCCGGAGCCGAGCCCGTAATGGCGGGGATTGCTTCGGTCGACAGCCACGCCCCGTCCGCTGCCACCCAGGACCTCGTGACGGCGCTCGTGTCCACGGGCAGGCGTGTTCTGATCATCTGGACCGGAGCGCGGTCGGCCATTCCCGAGGGTCGCGACCGCTGGCCCGTGCTGGAGCAGCTCTGCGACGGGACGCTTGCGCCACTCGGCGAAACCGACGAGCGCTCCGACGTGTGGGTCGTTCCGGAGTCAGGGGCAGGCGCGACAGCGCTGGCGCGCGACGACGCACCCATCGACGTGCGCACCTGGGCGGACAAGTGCGGGTTCGACGCCGTGCTGGTCGCATCGCCCTCGCCGAGATTGCAGCCGGCGGTGGCCGGCTTCTCGCGCTATCTCGATCACGTCACGCTGACTTCCTCCGGACTCCCTGGACGATCTGATCTGGCCGGTGCAGTGTCATCGTTGTCGACCTACGGGGTCACCGGTGATGTCGTGATGGTCGACCGGGTCTCCGACCGGCACATCGAGTCCGCCTCGAGAGGCTCCTCCAACAATGAGACCACAGTTGTGGGTGACGACTCGTCGAGGGGGTCCAAACGGGCTATTCGGGCCCGGAGCAGAAACCTGTCACAGGAGTCGCCGAAGCAGTCGCGCTCCGACGGCGACCCAGCTGAACCTGAAGTCGCCAAGTCAATGGAACGGGCACCGGAGGCCGACTGATGCCGGTGCTCACCCGGCTGCGCAGTCCACGCACCACCGACGCCGAGGAGTACTCGGTGATGCTCATCTGTTCCTCAGGGGGGCACCTCGCACAGTTGCTACGGCTACGCGAGTGGTGGAAGGACCGTCGAAGGACCTGGGTGTCCTTCGACAAGGAGGATGTACGCAGCAGCCTCGAGGGCGAGACCGTGGTGATGGGACACCACCCGACCACCCGGAACATCCCGAACCTCCTCCGCAACCTCGTGTTGGCGGTACGGGTGCTGCTTCGTGACCGGCCCGACGTGATCGTCTCCAATGGCGCGGGCCTGGCGGTGCCGTTCTTCTGGTTCGGCTGGCTGCTCGGCATCCCGTGTGTCTGGCTCGAGGTGTACGACCGCATCGATTCACCGACGATGACCGGTCGCCTGGTGAGGCCCGTGAGCTCGCTGTTCTGCGTGCAATGGGAGGAGCAGATCAAGGTCTATCCGGGCGCGACGGTTGTGGGGCCGGTGTGGTGAGCGATTCACAACCGCTGAGGGTGTTCGTCTCCGCCGGCACGGACCACCATCGCTTCGACCGCCTGATGGGGTGGGTGGAGCGATGGGCACGCGCGAATCCGAACCAAACAGTGGTCGTGCAGCACGGGGCATCCAAGGCACCTGCGGGATGCATGCACCACGACCTGTTGTCGGCAGAGGAGATGGCGGAGGAGATTTCGGCCGCTGATGTGGTGGTGGTTTCCGCCGGCCCGGGTGCCGTCATGGCGGCCCGGTCCGGTGGACGCAAGCCGATCGCGGCGCCTCGGCGGAAGGGTGAAGCGGTCGACGATCACCAGTTGGCTTTCGCCTCCCTGATGGATCAGCGTCAACTGGCCTTCGAGGCAACTGACTTCCGGATGCTGGCAGCCTTGCTCGACCGGGCCGCCATCGATCCCGGGGCCTTCGCCTGTGAACCCCAGGCCGAGGAACCGCCCGAGGCGGCCCGGACGTTCGGCAACCTGGTCGACCAACTGGTCGCCGAAGGGCACAGTTCATGAGCGGGCCGCTCTCGATCGCCCCGATACGGAACTTCCGCTTCGGCTACCCGATCGACCGGCCGATGCGCGAGGGCTGGCCGATCATGGCGTGCACCGCCGCAATGCCACTGATGTTCATCGGCGGACTCCAGGGAATTGTATGGGTCGTCCCGGGGGTCGTGCTCAGCGTGCGACTGCTTCGCAGGCCTACCACTCGGATCCCCCGATCGGCGTTGCTGTTGGGCATGGCCCTCGTTTGGATGCTCTTCAGCATTGTCCAGGTGAAGCTCGGTGGACTGCCGCTCTTCGCCTACCGCTGGACGCTGTTCCTCGGCGCGTTCGCGTCAGAGGTCTACCTGGTCAACGTGTCTGGTGAGAAGCTGCCGACCCAACGGATAGTGCGCTGGATGGCTTCGCTGTGGATCGCGAACATCGCGTTCGGATGGATGGCGATCCTCTTCGCATGGGACTTGCCCTCGCCGTTTCTCATAGCCCTGGGGCCTGCGGGAAACATCGAGTTCATCGAGTTCATCTCCGCATGGCGCCTCGCCGAGGTGCAAGGCTTTCTCGGGTTCCCACTCCCGCGGCCCTCGGCTCCCTGGCCGGCTGCCAATGGTTGGGGTTCGGCGACCGGGTTGTTGTTCCCGTTCTTCGTGAGCGCGTGGCTCGTCGATGCGAGGGGTCGCCGCAGGGTCGTCGGAGTTCTGGTACTCGCTGCCGCCATCTATCCGATCGTGATGTCGTTCAACCGTGGGCTGTGGGCTTCGTTGGCAATAGTCATGGCCTACCTGGCTCTGCGCCGCACGCTTGCCGGGCGTCCGGGCGCAGTGGCGCTGGTCGTGGTGGCCGGGTTCGCAGTGGCTCTCATCTACCTGCTCACACCCATCGGCGACCTGGCTGACACCAAGGTCGACACAGCGGATGATTCGAATGACGCCCGCGGCCTGCTGTACCAAAAGGCCGTCGAGGGCGCACAGGAATCGCCACTGGTCGGAAACGGCGCGCCCCGGCGGTTCTCGCCGGACCACCCACCCGCGGGTACCCACGGCATGCTCTGGTACCTGCTGTTCGTCCATGGCTTCGTCGTCGCCGGACTCTACGTGGGGTGGTTGGCGATCGAGTTGATCCGATCGGCGCCGAGCAGGTCGCCCGGATCGCTGTGGTTCCACACGGCGATTCTCGTAGCGGCGTTCCAGACGATGATCTACGGAATGCTGCCGCAGGTGGTGCTGGTGGGAATCACGGTCGGTCTGGCCCGCCGCGCCGCAAGGGATTGGCGGCGCGACCGCGACCGCGACCGCGTTGAACGTGCCCTTTCGCAGCGCGGGCGTGCCGAGGCATACCTGGCGCGCGGCGATGCGCAGGCCGATTCGGCGCCCGCCACCAGATCAGCTCCTCGAGACGGAGTGCAGCCATGACACAGAACACCTCCCCTGCCGCGCCAGGCCGGGCATCCTCGGGCGAGGCGGGTGCGTCGG
>JBPCTP010000122.1:0-6215 GCA_051011615.1 Microthrixaceae bacterium
GTCGCACGCTGGGTCGACACGTCGGATCCTGGCTATCCGGACCCGATCGTGGACCACGCAATGGCACGCGACAGGGCGCTTGCTGCCTACAAGGCGGCGCTTGGTTGACCGCGGCGGTGGGATCCCGGCCAGACCTCTGCCCATGTCGACGCCGCCACTGCGGCAGCTCCCAGCGAGACCGCCAAGGAGCAGTGCCAAGCCAACTGGACACCTATGCACCCTAGGGAGACGGCCGGAAGCTGCTCAGCTCCTCCTTACTCAGCGGCCACCGGAGCCGCTCCGACCGTTGGAAACGCGCGAAAGCACTCAGAACGGCCGTTGAAAGGGCAGAAATGCTAGGTTCCGGTCAGCCGCGCTGGCGCTTTGGCGCGGGATGGGTTCAGAGCCGGGTTCATGTAGTTGCCGTCAAGCAGCAACCACATGACGTGTTCACCCTCCTGCCCCCTCGATCCGGCCGGCAGACAATCAACCCTTGGAGTAGCCCATGCGTTTCCGAAACCGCCCCTTGTTCGCGGTCCTCGCTCTCGTCTGTTCACTCGGCCTCGTGGCCGGGGCGTGCAGCAGCGACGACGACGGCGACAGTTCGTCTGACAGTGGTTCCGATGGGGGTGGTTCAGAACTGGATGGGGTCTCACTGACTGTCGGTTCGAAGGACTTCACCGAGAACATCCTCCTCGCGCAGATGCTGGCACAGGCCACAGCAGCCCAGGGTGCAGACGTCACCGACCAGATCAACCTCGGTGGCACCTCGGTGAACCGCGATGCCCTGCTTGCGGGCGACATCGATGTCTATCCCGAGTACAACGGCACCGGCTGGACGGTCCACCTGGGCAACCAGGACCCGAGCAGTGATCCGCAGGAACTCTTCGATGTCACAGCAGAGGCCGACCTCGACCAGAACAACATCATGTGGACCGGCCGCTCGCCGTTCAACGACACCTACGGCTTCGCGGCCAATGGCGACCTGGTCGAGTCCGAAGGACGCTTCGAACTCGATTCGATGGCTGCCTACCTCGAAGCAAACCCCGACGCGTCGCTGTGTCTCGAGACGGAATTCCCGGACCGACCCGACGGCCTCATCCTCTTCGAGGAAGCCACCGGCTACGAGGTTCCCGCGGAGCAGATACAGATCCTGGACACGGGCCTCATCTACACCGAGACCGCATCAGGTGCTTGTGACTTCGGTGAGATCTTCACGACCGACGGACGCGTGACGGCACTGAACATCGAACTGGTCGAGGACCCGGGCGTGTTCATTCTCTCCAACGCCTCCTTCACCTGGCAGGACGAAGTGTTCGAGGCCAACGCCGAGGCATACGAATCGATCGTGGATGCGATCCTCGAGCCCCTGGACGACGAGAAGATGGCGGCGCTCAATGCCGAGGTCGACGTCGATGGCGAGTCCGCCGAAGACGTTGCCAAGAACTACCTGGAGGAAATCGGTCTGGTCTGACCGACCCTCCCAGTCGTAGGACGACTCGAGCAGACGCCTCCACCCTTCGGGGTGGGGGCGTCTCTCGCGTTCGGCGGCTTGGTCAGCTCTGCCACACCTACGACACCCGAGGTCGGGACGGTCGGCCCACCGACAGGAGGTAGTCCCAGTCGGTACGAGCTGCTGACGTCAGGTGAGTTTGGGTATCAGAGGCCGCGAGGGCGCAGGAAACGCTCTGCGACCGCCCCGATCCAGTCGAAGGTGAGCGCAATGATGGCCACCATCGACGCGCCGACGATGAGGACTGGGTCCTGCTGGAGCTTCAGCCCCGAGTTGATCGTGATACCGAGCCCGCCCCCGCCGATCAGGAAGGCCAACGTGGCCATTCCCACATTGATGATCATGGCGGTCCGGATCCCGGCGACGATGACCGGAACGGCCAGTGGCAACTCGATGCGCGTCAGCGCGCGCCAGCGGGACATACCCATGCCTCGCCCTGCCTCGATCGTGGCCTTGTCGACGTTGTCCAACCCGACCATCGTGTTTCTCAGTACTGGAAGCAGGGCGAAGAGCACAAGCGCCCAGATCACCGTCGTTGATCCCTGACCGAGCAGGATCAGGAACAGAACCAGCAGCCCGTAGGCAGGCAAAGCCTGGCCGGTGTTGGCGACAGTCAGCACCGCAGGTGCGAACTTGCGCACCGATGGCCTGGTCAGGATGATGCCGAGAGGCACCGCGATCGCCACCACCACAAGCGTCGACACCGCGGCGATTCGGATCAGATCGAGCGTCTGTGGCCAGAGATTCGTGCTCCAGTCCAGCGCGCTCGCCTGTTGGATGTTCTCGTCGGGGTCCAGGCCGAGGCTGCGGTAATAGAGAATGAGTACACCGATCAGAACGGCGATACCTATCGGGGCGAACCAGATCCCGAGATTGCCCGCCCTCGATGTATCGGCGCCCGCAGCAGTTACGGCGAGATCGGATTCATCGTCATCACTCGAGAGCGAATGATCGACTCGCTCGAAGTGCTCCGGGTCCTTGATCAGCGGCGAACTCACGAGAGCGCCGCGATCTCGTCGTAGTGATCCTTCGCCTCTTCCCTCAGGCGCCGGATTGCAGCAGTGAGATGAGACACCTCCACGACGCCCACCAGCGAACCGTCCTTGTCGACGACGCAGGCACAACCGCTCGACGAGTCGAGCATGGCCTCGAGGGTGTCATGCAGGGTGGCATTGCTCTCCACCTTGGCCTTGACGCTCTGGCCCAGCTCTGCTAGCGGCCGGTCGGTGCGTTCGAGGTCGGTGTCGCGCAGCCATCGCACGGGCCTGTTGGAGGAATCGAGCAGCAACAGCCACTTGCCACCGGACTCCCTGAGACGTTGGAGGCCGTCGTGTGGGTGGTCGGAATCGGTGAGGGTCGGGTACCCCGTGAACTCCAGGCTGTCGACACGCTCGAAGTTGAGGCCCTTGAGTGTGGATCCGGAGCCGATGAAGTCATCCACGAAGTCGTCCACAGGGAAGGCCAGGATCCGCTCGGGAGTGTCGCACTGGTGGATGACACTGCGCTCACCGAGGATCGCGATGCGATCTCCCATCTTGACGGCCTCGTCGATGTCATGGGTCACGAAGATGATCGTCTTGCGCAGTTCGCTCTGGAGGCGCAGGAATTCATTCTGCAGCCGGTCGCGCGTTATCGGGTCGATCGCCCCGAACGGTTCGTCCATCAACATCACTGCGGGGTCTGCGCCCAGGGCTCTCGCCACCCCCACTCGCTGGGCCTGTCCGCCCGAGAGCTCCTTGGGGTAGCGGTCCCTGAACTCCTCGGGATCGAGGCCGACCATGTCCATCAACTCGTCTACCCGCTCGGCGATGCGGTCCTTGTCCCAGCCCACCATCTTCGGCACGGTGGCGATGTTCTGCCCGATCGTCTGATGCGGAAAGAGGCCGATCTGCTGGATCACGTACCCGATCCGCTGGCGCAGCTCGTCTGCGTTCACATCGGTGACGTCCTCACCATCGAAGACGATTCGTCCGCCGGTCGGCTCGATCATGCGGTTGATGAGGCGCAGCGTGGTGCTCTTTCCACACCCCGATGGCCCTACCAGCACCAGGATCTCACCCTCCTGGATGTCGAGGGACAATGCCTCGACCGCCGGCGTGGTCGAACCCGGATACGTCTTGGAGACCTTGTCGAGGTGAATCATCGGTTTGTCGGACATCTGTGGTCCTCCCTGTTGCGTTCGTTGCTTCTGTCGCAGTTGATTTCTTTGCGGATCGCGAGTGGCTCCCCTGGGCGGCGTTACTCAGGAACGGAGGCCCCGTGAGGTGGTGAGTCGCTGGATGATCACCCAGCCGATGTCAAGAATGAGACCGACGATCACCGTGAAGATCGTGCCGACCCAGACGGACTCGATGCTGCCGGGCAGACCGAGGCGGGTGAGTCCACCCTGGATGAACGTGCCAAGACCGTCGCCGCCCACGAGTACGGCGATCGCGGCGATCCCGACCACCAGGAGGCTGGAGACCCGGATGCCAGCCATGATCACCGGCCAGGCGAGTGGAAGGCGTACCCGCAGCAACTGGCGCCTGCTGTTCAGGCCCATTCCCTTGGCCGCCTCGACCACCGCCGGATCGACCTCGTCGAGGCCCGTCACGGTGTTTCGCAGGATCGGCAGGATGGCGTACAGGAAAAGGGCGATCATCGCCGGCGGGTTGCCGATTCCCACCAACGGAATGAAGATCGCGAACAGCGCCAACGAGGGAATCGTCAGCAGGACGCCCGCGGCGGTGAGGCTGAACGCCCGCGCGGTTGGACGCCTTTGCACGTAGATGCCGAGCGCCACCGACACGATCGTTGCGCAAGCGATGACGATGAGCACCAAACGAGCATGCTTGAGGGCCTCGGACAGGATTTCGTCCCAATTGTCGGCCACGTACTCGAACCAACTCGTCACGCCGTCCATCGGTCGACACTAGCTTTCTCGGGCGCGCGGCCCGTGCGAATACTTGTGAAGGCAACCGGATCGACGCACCGACGGGTCTAGTCGTCGATGATCGACCGAACGGCGGACAGGTAGCGTGCCGAACCGATTATCGGGGCGATGGCAGCCAGTGTGCTGTTGACATCATCGACGCTCACATGCTGGTCCATGGCCTCGAGATTCACCCTGAATGCAATCGGCGGAGCGCCGGCGGCGGCAAGGGCGGCCAGGCGGACCAGGTGCAGCGCCCGTATGTCGAGCGTCGTTTCCTCCACGACACCGTCACTGAGCTTGGCGGCGATGCTCAATGCGTTGCCCAATCCCTCGATCGTGGCCCTGACGCTCTCGAGGTCTTCCTTGGCCGACTGGTCGGAATCTGCTTCGTTGGATGCTGCGTCGTCGCTCATGGGGCTGTGTCTACCACCAACGAGACGGCGACTCTCTCGATCCCAGGCTGGCACGTCGTTGACAGCCGACATGCCCGAATCGATCTGGGCCTGGGAGGTTCACGGGTGCAGCGTCGCACACTCCCTTTCTCGTGACGTTCGAGTCATCTCCAGACGGTTGTGAGGATTTCCTCGACTTTCCACGACATCGCTTCCGAGCATGCGCGTAGCGTTGTCCTACCGCCGTCGTGCGGCGGCGGCAACGACCAAGGGGGTCATGCCATGTACATGTTCAACAGAAGGGTCCGTCTTGCCAGCGCGGACGGTCTCGAATGGGCGTCCCGCATCGCCCAAAGAGCTTCCGAGATATCCGGCCACCAGATCGACCTGTGGGGAACGGTCTATTCGGAGGCTTTCGGAACAGTGAGCTGGACCTCCTGGTTCGAAAACCTCGAAGCACTCCAGGGTTTCGGCGACAAACTCGAGGCCAGCGAGGAGTACCAGAAGCTGACCGCCGAGGGCCGCGAACTCATCGATGGCGGTGCCGACGACGGCCTCCTCCAGCTCATTCACGGAGCTCCGGACCCCGACGCTGACCCTCAGTACGTCAGCGGAGTGACGGCGGTGGGTGCATCCGGCAACCTGGAGCGGTCGATGGCCTGCGGGGTCGACATCGCAGAGACGGCAACCAGCATCACCGGCTTGAACACGCTGTTCGCTCGCTCGATGACAGGGCCGTACGGTGGCATCGGGTGGCTCACCGGCTACGCGTCGCTCGCGGAGTTCGAGAAAGCCCAGGATGCTCTCGCGGCGGAGCCGTCGTGGATCAAGTTGCTCGACACCACCGAGGGTGCCTTCGTCGAGGATCCGGCGTTGACCCAGAGCACCATTTACCGCAAGCTCGGCTGAGGGCTCCACCCAACACGATGGGGTGATCTGTCGTGGCTGTTACAGGTCACCCCGCCGAAGGCCCGTGAGCACCGACGCCCACGACACGCGCCGCATCGCGGCAACCACGGGTGCATCGACCCCGGCTGCTTCAGCCGTCGCGTCGCACACATGCTCCACCCCAGGTCACCTGCACGCACCTCCGGGCGCAGGTCGCGCCCAGCGCCGGTTTCTGGATGCGCGGAACCCGGCCGGCTGACGGCCTAGAGGTTCTTCGATCGATTCACGAATCGGCGTTCCTTCGGAGAGAAGACCCACCTGCCACCCGCGAGGGTGCCTCCGTCGACAGGAATGTTGTGCCCGGTGACGAACGATGACTGCTCCGATGCCAGGAACAATGCGACACGGGCCTGTTCCTCCGGCCAGGCGGGCCGACCCACCGGCGCCCAGGACGGCCAGAGGTGCTCGTGCTCCTCGTAGCCCACGAGGTAATCCACCTGCTCGCTCTGGGTCAGGTCCGGCCCTATCC
>JBPCTP010000123.1:0-3654 GCA_051011615.1 Microthrixaceae bacterium
CGGCATCGGCGAGGACCCGGCACATGAGGTCGCCGGAACGGATGGCGTCGTCGTTGCCCGGGATCACGTAGTCGATCACGTCGGGATCGCAGTTGGTGTCCACCACGGCGACCACGGAGATGCCGAGCTTGTTGGCCTCGGTGACCGCGATGTCCTCCTTCTTGGTGTCCAGGATGAAGACCGCGTCGGGGAGGCGCTCGAGGTTGCGGATGCCGTTGAGGTTGCGCTCGAGCTTCACCAGCTCGCGGTTGAGCAGGAGCGCCTCCGTCTTGGGCATGACCTCGAACTCACCGGAGTCGCGCATGCGCTGGAGGTTCTTCATCTTCGCGACCCGCTTCGAGATGGTCTCGAAGTTCGTGAGCATCCCGCCCAGCCAACGCTGGTTGATGTACGGCATGCCGCACTTCTCCGCATAACCCTGGATCGGATCCTGGGCCTGCTTCTTGGTGCCGATGAACAGAATCGTGCCGCCATCGGCGACCAGGTCGCGGGTGTAGGTGTACGCCTCTTCGATTCCCTTGAGGGTCTTGTTGAGGTCGATCAGATAGATGCCGCCACGGTCTCCGTGGATGAAACGCTTCATCTTCGGATTCCACCGGCGGGTCTGGTGTCCGAAATGGACCCCCGCCTCCAACAGCTGCTTCATGGTGACTACTGCAGTCACGATGTCTCCTTCCCTTCGGTTCGTCGAAACCCGCTCTGCTACGCCGCTTTCGCGGCGACCGAAAGGTGCAAACGGGCGGTTGATTTGGCTGTGGGCCCAGTGTCGGGCCGATCGAGAAGTGTAGCCGCCGTCCAAGTCCTGACTCCAAGGCGGCGGAAACCTCCCGACGACGCGCCTATCGCTCGGGCAAGGGCACCAGCACCGCATGTGTGGGGGCGTCGAAGAATTGTGCTGGATCCACGTACCGACCATCCACGCGGAATCCCACGTGCAGCCCTGCGATTGCTGTGCCGATCACCTCGCCCGCAGCCACCGATCTGCCGGCCTTCACGAAGACTTCCGCTAGGCCGGTCACGCTCGACACCACCGACGCGGAGTGCCGCAGCGAAACAACTCCGCGTCCCGCGACCTGCCCGGCAAAGGTGACCGTGCCGGCTCCGACCGCGCAGACCACTTCTCCGCCGACGGTCCCGAACTCCCAGCCTCGGTTGCCCGGCCCCCACCTGTTGGCCGGCGGCCGAAACCAGTCAACGACCTCGGCCGCGACGGGCAACCGATATCCCGCTGTGCCAACGTCACATGACGTCGCCGGGTCATCCTCAGCCGTCGTGTGCACGGCCGTCTGCACCGCAGCCCCTTCGGTGAACCGCGCATCGGGGTCAACCGGCGCTGGGCCAGACCACAGAGGCGCCATGAGCACCGTCACGGCTACTACCCAATGCCATCTACGTTTCATCTTCATCCCTCGTAGTGCGTGGAATCACGCAGGGGCCCTTTCGGGCCTACAAGGGGAAGTCGGGCGCTAGTCGGGAATTCTGTCGGCAGCCTGCAGCCGGTTTCGCAGGTGCAGCACGGCCTTGGTGTGGATCTGACACACCCGCGACTCGGTGACGCCCAGCACCATACCGACTTCCTGGAGGGTCATCGACTCGTAGTAGTAGAGCGTGAGCACGAGCTTCTCCCGTTCGGGCAGCGCGTTGATCGCCTGACCGAGGAGCTGGCGGGTCTCGGCCACCTCGAAGGCGCCCATCGGCCCGTGAGCGGACTGGTCCGCGATCGTGTCACCGAGGGTGATGGTGTCGGCGCGGTCCTCACCTGTGCCGAGCACCTCATCGAGGGCAGCGAGTCCAACCTGGCTGATCTGTGTGAGTGCCGTGTGGAGCTGGTCGTCGGTCCAGCCGAGCTCTTCGGCAAGTTCGTCGTCGGTGGCTGGGCGGTGGTGCTGTCCCTCCAGCTTCGCGATGGCCTTTTCGATCATCCGTAGCTTCGAGCGCACCGAGCGGGGCACCCAGTCGATGGATCGCAACTCGTCGAGAATGGCGCCCTTGATACGCGAGATCGCGTACGTCTCGAACTTGAAGCCCCGCTCCGGTTCGAACTTGTCGATCGCATCGATCAGCCCGAACATGCCGTAGCTGACCAGATCCGATTGTTCGACGTTCGGTGGCAGACCCACCGCCACACGACCCGCCACGTACTTGACCAGCGGTGAGTAGTGCACGATCAGCGTCTCGCGGATCTTCTCGTCGGGTTCCGCCGTGTACCGCTCCCACAGTTCCTGGAGCTCCGGATTCCGGGCCCGGATCGCCGAGGGCGATGCCCCGGCATCATCGGCGGCCACCTGGGTCTCGATCGTCGATCGCGGAGTCATCGAGCCGCCCTCGGGTGCGCAGCACCGTGAACTTCCTGGAGCCTGTTGAGGCTCACGTGTGTATAGATCTGTGTCGTCGCGACGTCTGAATGTCCCAAGAGTTCCTGCACCTCTCTCAGATCGGCACCGCCGTCGAGAAGATGAGTGGCGAACGTGTGACGTAGTGCATGGGGGTGAGTGGGAACTGCCGAGCGCCGATCCAGGATCCTGCGAACGTCACGGGTGCCGAGACGAAGGTTCCGTCGATTCAGCAGCAGAGCAGCGCCGGCATCCTCGATCCGTGCGTCTGTCCTGGCTGCGGATGCCCTCTCCGTGCTTGCGTGGGCCGCGCTTGCGTGGGCCGCGCTTGCGTGGGCCGTGCTTGCGTGGGCCGCGCTTGCGTCGGCCGTGCTTGCGTCGGCCGTGCCAGCTTGGGCAGGAGTATGGGCTTCAGAAAATCTGGATCGTCCGGCACGGAGCCATTCGCGAAGCACTTCGGAGGCGGGATCCGACAATGGCACCCAACGCTCTTTCGAGCCCTTGCCGAGGACCAACAAGCGGCCGCGATGCAAGTCCACGTCATCGAGGTCGAGTCCGCACAACTCCGATACGCGCACCCCGGAGCCGTAGAGGATCTCGACGACAACGGAATCTCGAAGTTCGACCTCGGAGCTCACCTCTGTGGCGGCTGCAGCCGGCTCCTCGAGCAGTTGGTGCATCTCGTCGCTGCGCAGCACACGCGGAAGTCGAGAGCCGCCGCTCGGCGCCCGGAGGGCGGCAGATGGGTCACCGGCTATCAATCCGGCGCGGGTGGCCCATGCGAAGTACCGCCGAAGGCAGGCCGCTATGCGGCTGATTGTTCGTGGCGCCCTGCGCATGGTTGTCAGCCATGCGAGATAGCGACGCAACGTTGCGAGCTCGACGTCTGCAGGCTCGTCAACAGATCCGCGCGCAGCCCATCGGGCGAAGGCCTGGACTTCACGCCGGTAGACCTCCGTGGTCGACGGGGCAAGCGCGAGCGAGGTCACGAATTCGTCGATCCTCCACGCCAATTGATCCATGCCTCCAAGGCTCCCCAGTGGGTCGTCCCGCCGATCGGCGGAGATGCTTCGCGAGACGGACCACTCTAGCAACTACTCGAAGTGATTGTGTGCCCACCGAGAGAGTTTCCCGGCGACAGTCCCCCTCAAGATCCGAGCCTGCGGTGGCAGATGTTCAAGGCCGGCGCTCGAGCCACCCGCCTCGCACCACAACGGATCCCTGCAGCTCCAACTGCGCGATTGCCGCGGACACTTCGCCCAATGACGCCCCGCAGCGCAGCACAACGGTGTCCAGCGAAAGGGTCGATTCAGCGAGTTCG
>JBPCTP010000124.1:0-2630 GCA_051011615.1 Microthrixaceae bacterium
GTGTAGGTGGTCTCCATCGGAAACGGACCGTCGCTGGTCCTCATCACGAGTCGCCGGCCCGGGTCGTACTCGACCACCTCGTAGGTGTATTCCATTCGCCTGCCCATGAAGCGCGCGACGAACGCCACCTCGGTGCCTACGTCGAGACCCGTTTCGCCCGCCCACGTTGCGGAAGCGATGTTCGCGTACCACTGCGGTGCATTGTCCGGGTCGGTTGCATAGGCGGCCACGTCCGCTGCACTGCGCCCGATGTCGATGTCGGTAACCACGTCCACGCCCATGGATGAACTGTCCCTTCGGCTACCACTCGGCGGCCGATGCCGCTGCGTTGAGTTCTCCGGTGAAGTAGGCCCACCCGTCGTTGTGTGCTCCGAGTGCCTCGATCGGCAAGCCGCTGTGGACGAGCGTCATGTCGGTCTGGCCGTCGATCTCAGCCAGGCTCACTTCGACCCGAGAGGATCCCGGCGCCACAGGGGGGCCGTCATCGCTCGGATCCCAACCGAACGTGAAGACGATCCGTTCGTAGGGATCGAGCTCGACGTATTCGCCCCGCATGACAGCGCCGTCTCCCAGGCGTACGACGCAGGGGCCACCCGGCCTTGCATCCAGCTCCGCCTCACGGCCCCACCACTGACACATCCGCCGCGGATCGGTCCAGTACTTCCAGACCACCTCCGGAGCGGCAGCTATTCGCAGTTCGTGACGAACCACCTTGGTTTCGGTTTCGATCATGTCCTGGATCCTGTCGTCGGCTTTGGCGGTTCGCCTGCGTTTCGGCTGGCTTCGAGTTCGGCAGCGAGCTTGAGACGCGCCAGCCGCTCGGTCCACATCTCATCGACGAACCCCGCCACGTCGCGCATGCCTTCACGGCGCCACCTGTACAGACGCCTGTTGCCCTCGCGGCGCACCTGCACGAGTCCTGCATCCTCCAACACCCGCAGGTGCTGGGAGACCGCCGGCCGGGTGATCGACGGGAAGTGCTCCGCGATCCGCCCAGCCGCCAACTCGCCGTCGCGCACCAACCTGAGGATCTTGCGGCGGGTCGGAGCAGCCATCGCCTTGAGGGTGTCGTCCACTTGTTGGTTGCCTCCGAGTGCCGCTGCCGTGTGCCGGTATCGATTGGATCCCGCTTCGCGATAGACGGTCGGGATTCGTCCGATTAGTGTAAGTACTAGCTTACGCACCGTACCGCAGCATCACAACAAGGGGATCGGCATGACTCCGTCGGACAACCAGGGCACACGCGAGGAGTGGCTGGCAGCACGAACCGCCCTACTGGCAAGGGAGAAGGAGCTGACGAGGCTCCGGGATGACCTGGCGCAAGCTCGCAGGCAGCTGCCGCTGGTGGAGATCGACAAGGACTACCGCTTCGCCGGTTCGGACGGTGAAGCATCACTGCTCGATCTGTTCGATGGTCAACAGCAGCTGATCGTGCAGCACTTCATGTTCGGCCCGGGATGGGAAGAGGGGTGTCCGAGCTGCTCCTTCTGGGTAGATGCATTCAATGGCACCGAGGTCCACCTGGAACACCGAGACACTCGGTTCGTGCTCGTTTCGCGCGCCGAACTCGGCGAGCTCGAGGCGTACCGCACGCGGATGGGCTGGAACGTCCCCTGGTATTCCTCGGCCGGCAGCGACTTCAACTTCGACTTCGGCGTGTCATTCACTGCGGACCAACAGGAATCGGGCGGCGAGTACAACTTCGCGCACCAGGACCAATTGCCCGACGAGCTCCCAGGTGTCAGCACGTTCGCACGCGACGGCGATCGCGTGTTCCACACCTACTCCACCTACGCCCGGGGTCTGGACACACTGAACCCGACCTACCAGTTGCTCGATCTCACCTCGATGGGACGTCACGAGGACGACCTGGAGTGGGACATGGCGTGGCTCAGACGTCACGACCAGTACGACTGAGGCTGATTCCCCGGATCAGCCTGAGTTCGAACCGCGGTTCCTCAGCGCAACCACGCCCGCGGCACCTGCGCCCAGGACGGCGACTACACCCCCGGCTATCAACGGCGCCGGTACGCCGTCGTCAGAATCTGAATCACCGGCCGCGGCGCCCTCGAGTGTTTCGCCCGGAGCCGTGGTGGTGGTCGCACCGGCGGCAAGCATCTCGGGTCCGCGGAACGGCCCGGTCACCTCGTAGGTGATGCCTCGGCCATCGGTGCCGCGCTGCGAACTTAAGTACAGCCTCGAACCATCCGGGCTGAACGCGGGTCCGGTGATCTCCGAGGCATCCTGGCCGACCACCTGGAGAAACGGTGCCACCTCGCCGTCAGCAGTGATGAGCACCACCTGCATCGAGCCGCCGTCCTCGGCAACGTAGAGGTCGGAGGAACCTTTCTCGACAGTGATGTTGTCTACTCCGCGCAGTGGCGCCTCGCCGTCGATCTTCTCCGCGTCGTACACGACCCGGTAGGCGTCGTCGTCGGTGCGCAACTCGTGGACCCGGTCATCGCCCTTGGTCGTGAAGTACACGGCGCCCTCGTGGTACCAGATTCCCTCACCACCGTTGAACGCCGTCGAATCGGCAACCTGGAGCCGCGTGGGCTGATCCGCAGCAGAGACGTCCGGCAACTCGAGCCACTCGACGGTGTCGCCCGAGAGTCGGGCAACCTCCACGG
>JBPCTP010000125.1:0-3205 GCA_051011615.1 Microthrixaceae bacterium
ACCGGAAACTCGAGTCCCTTGGCCGCATGCAGGGTCATCAGCACCACGCCGGTGTCTGAGGGGTCGTCCGAATCGGGCAGCTGGTCGGTGTCGGCGACAAGCGTCACCGACTCGAGGAATTCCGCGACCGTCTCGAACTCATCCGCCACACCCACGAGCTCGGAGAGGTTCTCGAGTCGACCTTCGGCCTCCAATGATCCATCTGCCTCCAGCTCGGAGCGGTATCCGGTTCGGTCCAGGATCTGTTCGAGCACGAGTGCCGGGCCGTCGTCGAGCTGGGTTGCGAGGTCGTCCACGAGCTCACAGAAGAACTCGATGCCGCGCGCGGAGCGCGCCGATACGCCCGCATCGTCCCAGCGTCGAAGCGCATCGAGAAAGCTGATGTTGTGGCTTCGGGCATATGACTCGATGCGGCCGACGCTCTGGTCGCCCACGCCCCGCTTGGGAACGTTGATCACGCGCTTGGCACTCACCTCGTCGGTGGGATTCACCACAACCTTCAGGTACGCGATCGCATCCTTTATCTCCTTGCGGTCATAGAAGCGAGGACCACCGACGACCCTGTAGGGCAACCCGGCGCGCATGAGCGCTTCTTCGACCACACGGCTCTGCGCGTTGGTGCGGTAGAACACCGCCATATCGCTCCAGCGCACGTCGCCGCCGGCGTGCAGGGACGACAGTTTGTGGGCAATCCACTGCGCCTCGTCGCCCTCGTCCTCGCCCTGGAATCGCACGATGCGGTCGCCGCTTCCCTGGTCCGACCACAGTTCCTTGGGCTTGCGGTGGGGGTTGTTGGAGATCACCGAGTTGGCCGCATCGAGGATCGTCTGGGTGGACCGGTAGTTCTGCTCCAGCACGATCACGGTGGCATCGGGAAACGTGTTCTCGAACTCCAGGATGTTGCGGATGTCCGCCGCGCGAAACCTGTAGATCGACTGGTCGGTGTCGCCCACGATGCAGACGTTGCGGTGTTGTTCGCCCAACAGCATCACGAAGTCGTTCTGTACCGGGTTGGTGTCCTGGTACTCGTCGACCATCACGTGGCGGAAACGGCTCTGGTAGTGGTGAAGCACCTCGGGGTGCACGCGGAACAGTTCGACCGTGACGCCGAGCAGGTCGTCGAAGTCCATCGCACCGGCGGCACGCAGCCGTGTCTGGTATTCGGCAAACACCTCGGCGATCTTGCGTTCGGTGATCACCGACGCCTGGTCCTCGAAATCGCCCGGAGTCGTGCCCTCGTTCTTCAATGCCGAGATGCGAGCGTGCACGGACCGGGGAGGAAACTGTTTCGGGTTGAGGTTCAGGTCGCGCACCACGTAGCCCGTGAGGCGGACTGCATCAGCCTGGTCGTAGATGGTGAACTGCGACGGGTAGCCGAGCAGGTGTGCGTCTCGTCGCAGGATTCGCACGCACGCGGAGTGGAACGTGGACACCCACATCTTCTCGGCGACGGGGCCCACCAGGGCGGCGACCCGTTCGCGCATCTCGCCCGCAGCCTTGTTGGTGAAGGTGATGGCGAGGATCTCGAACGGTGAGACCTTTTGGTCCTGGATGAGATGCGCGATGCGGTGCGTGAGGACTCGCGTCTTGCCCGAACCCGCGCCGGCTACGACGAGGAGTGGCCCTTCAGAGTGGAGAACCGCCTCGTTCTGGGCCGGATTCAGACCGTCGAGCAACTCATCTGAAGGCACCCGGCAACCATACCGGCGGGTGGAGACACGCCTTGTCGGCCCTGTGGACCGTTGGAGGAGGGCTTACTTGACCCGGCCGTAGGAGGAGGGTGTACCCATCCACTTGATCGGTACGACGCTGACGCTGCGACCGGAAGAAGGTGAGTGGATCACCATGTCGCCTCCGACGTAGATGCCGACGTGGTAGACGGGCGAACCCCAGAACACGAGGTCGCCGGGGCGAGCAGCCTCGGCGCCGATGGTGAGTGTTCCGCTCTGCTGACTGCGGGAGTCACGGGGCAGTGAGATGCCTGCCTGTGCGAAGGACCACTGCGTGAACCCTGAGCAGTCGAACCCTGCAGGGGTGCTGCCGCCATAGCGATAGGCGGTGCCCATCATCGAGTAGGCCGCGTTCAGCGCCGCCACGTGATCGGGGTCGGCAGTGGTCCATGCATAGGAACCAGCGGCTGTGGGGACGGTGGCGGCAGCCTGCGTGGAAATCCCGAGCGCGAAACATGTCGCTGAGATTGCGGCAACGAAGGCTGTGGCCACTCGGCGTGGGCGAGGTGCGGGGGTCACTGCCACTTAGTGTGCTCTTTCGGCGCCGTTGTTGCAACCACGTGACGGAAAAACTTCTGAGTGGTGACTATTTCACGCGGCCGAAGCTCGGCGCAGAGCCCATCTGGTCGACAGAGGTGAAGGACACGTTCTTGCCGGCTCTGGGTGCGTGGACCATCAGACCGTCGCCCAGGTAGATGCCCACGTGGTGGACCGGGCTACCGAAGAAGACGAGGTCGCCGGCGGTTGCCTCGTGCCGGGCGATAGGCATGGTTGCCGACCGCTGAGCCCGCGAGGTCCGAGGCAGCGACTTGCCCACATGGCCGAATGACCAGATCACGAGTCCGGAGCAATCGAAACCCCCGGGTGCCGATCCACCCCAGCGGTATGGATGACCGACCACTGATCCGGCCGCTTGCATGACCGGAAACAGATGGAGGTTCTGTACCAATGGCGCCGTCGGAGCGACGGGGTCCACGGGATTGGACTGGTACCGACCCGGGGACGGGGCGGCTGATGCCTGGCCCGGGGTGCCCGCCCACAGCATGATGCCCGCTGCCAGAGCGGCGAGGGGGGCGGTCGCTAGCTTTCGCTTCGTCGTCTGCTTCTGCATGAACAAAGGCTGACGGTTTCGTAACGAATATTGCAAATCTGTTACGAAATGAGTCCTGAGTTAACACACAACCGCAGCACTAGCCGGCAGCGTGGGAGCGGGATGTGAGCGACAGTTAGGTGAATTTCCCCAAACTCGCTGAAAGACAACTTGACCCGCCTGGGCTTCATGGCCCGCAACCGTGCGACCGAAGACAGTCGGACAGGCCATGCATCAAGCCTTGCCCGCAAGTCATGGACCAAACCCAGCAACAAGCCCGCCCACAGGGCCGCGATCAGGCGAGCCGCCCCGAACACTCGAGCTTGCTGCAGCCCCGGTCAGGGCCCCAGGCGAGGGCCGTCGGCTGCGATTGCCACGTCAGGCG
>JBPCTP010000126.1:0-2662 GCA_051011615.1 Microthrixaceae bacterium
TGCTTCCACTCCTTGTCGGAGCAACGTCGACGGCGCCGACTCTAGTTGTCAACGGTGGCCCGGCCATGTGATTGAGGACAATGTGGTTCAAACGCGAGGGTCCTTGGTGGCGGTGGGTCGCGTGTGGGAAACATGTGGGAGTGCGAATCGCGGCGAAACACCAACTTGCGTCACTGCTGGCGGCCGCGGTGTGCCTTCTCGCATGGTCGCCTGCCTCGCCGGCAAGCCCTCGCGGAGCACCCGAGGACGACCCCGAGCGCTCAGAGGAGGTGACAGTCTCCTTCAACGGCGAACTGACGCCGCTGCAGGTGGACGAGAGCGGTGGCGGAGAACTGTCGAGCTTCGGCTCGGTCACCCTCGACCAGGACTGCACCGTCACGGGCGGCACCTTCAGCGCCGCGGGCCTCGTGCTCGACGACGCAGTGTCGCTCGAGGGCTCGACCGCGCTGACCAAGGCAACCGCCGAGCCAACGCTGTTCGTGAACGAGCTGGTGGGCTCCGATGTGGCAACCGTGCGCGCAGAGCCCGACGGCACCGTCTCGGGCACCGGCCGAATCACCAGTGGCGACGCGCCGGGCATTGCAGGAACAGGTGGGTCCTCTGCGGGCACTTCGTCGACGAGCACCGCTGGGACCTCCTCCTTCTATCGCCTGAGGGGAACCTGGACCTCCTCGGACATCCTTCCCCCCTGCATCGCATCGGCGCCGCCCGAACCCGGCCCCGGCACGCCTGCGCCGGACGCGGACGAGGTAGTCGTCCCGTCCCAGCCCCGGATCACAAACGCCGTGGCAGGGGGTGTCGGATCCGGTGCGGTGACCATTGCCTTCGAGTCAGGTGACGACTGGGCGCCTGCATCTGCGGCACCGATCAGCCCGACCGCAGTGGTGGGTGTGCAGTATCGGGTGGACACCGAAGCGTGGCGGCCGATCGAGGCACCGGTCGGGCGTCGTGGCAGTTTCACTGTGTGGGACCTGCGTGCCTCCGGAGAGTCGCGGGTCGAGGTGCGCACCGTCGGCATCAACGGCTTCTCCGAGCCGTCCGAGGCCGTTTCTGTGGCCGCTGCAACCGCCGACACCGACCAAGCCGCCCTGGGACTGGTCGGATCCGACTGTGCGGCCGTGCCTTTGCCGGACATCACCGTCGACTCGGTGGAGGTGTCCGGTTCGCTCGAAGTCACCGTCGACTACAGCGCCGATGCGCCGGAGGGCTTCGAGGACGAGTCGCTCTCGGAGTGTGTGGCGTCGCTCGAGTGGTCGGTTGCGGGAAATGACGTGCCGGACGCGCTTCGACACCAGAGCCTCGACCCCGACGCGACTGTTCCCCTCAGCGATGCCTTCTCCTTCAGCGCCTTCGGCCTACCGCGGGGCGAGTGGACGGTCACGGTCGACGCGACGTCCACGGGTGATCCCTATGCGGAGTCGACCGGGGACGGTTCGTTCACCGTGCCCGGTGGGCCGCCCGCCGCGCCCATGGAGATCGACTGCTCGGCTTCGGCGCCGGGCGCGCCGTCGCTCACCGCGCCCGAACGGAATCCCGACGGTTCCCACACCGTGGGGTTCGCCCTCTCGGCACCCGATGGCGGCGAAGCCGGCGCGTGCACCACACATGTGTCCGCCTATGTCCCTTCGGCCGGCATCGCGGGTGCACCGGTGGAACTCGACGGGGCCGGGGGCAGCTTCACGGTGTCGGCAGACCTCGAGCCCGGCATTCACCAGGTGTCGATCGCTTCTGTGAACGCCGCGGACGAACGGTTTCCGAGAGCCGTGGGGTCGGCGCTTCTGGCAGTCCCCCAACCGGGCTCGGTCGAGAACCTTGCGCTCAGCTACGGCGTCGAACGATTCGCTTTCGCCACCGGCGCCACCGTGGGCCTGCCGCCGCCCGCCGTCGTGGGCGCGGGCGACCCCGCCTTCGCCCCACTGGCGGACCTGCCTGTCGGACTGTTCCTCGACCCCCAGACAGGAGCGCTCTTCGGCACTGCGGTGCGTCCCACCAACGGTGCATTGTCGGTACCGATCCAGGTGACCGACAGCGACGGCGAATCGGCAACGGTCGAGCTGGCACTGGAGGTGGCTGATCCGACAGAGGGTTGGGATGATGCGGGCTATCCCGACGGGCTCTGGCTGCCTGCCGGCGAAGCGGTGTCGGTCACACCGGTGTCGATTCCCGAAGTGGCCGGATCGTTCTCGTCATCAGATCGCGCAACCACCGTGGAACCCTTCTCGGGAACCGTGCTCTGGCAGGTCCCAGAGCCCCGCTCGCAGCCCACCACAACCACTGGTGACCCGGCTCCCGGTGATGACTCGACGACCGGAGGCGAACAGCCGGATGCAGGCCACGACGGCTCCGATGAATCGCCCGGGACCGCAGACACATTGGTCGACACCTCGATCGGATTCACCTCCACCTCCGGCTCGGTCGGGGAGGACATCCTCACCGCGACCGCGTTCGCGCCGGCGACGCCGGTGCTCTTCGAAGCGGACGAGGACGGCGTCTGCGCTTCGGACGGTCCGATCATCTACCGTTCCAGGCGGCTCCAGGTGGGGTCTTCGGTAGGTCTGCTGCCACACCTTCCCGAGACCGCTGAGCCGGTGCGATTCGATGTGACCAGCGGAGTGCTTCCGCCCGGGGTCACGATCGACGCCGGTAGCGGCCAGTTGATGGG
>JBPCTP010000127.1:0-3674 GCA_051011615.1 Microthrixaceae bacterium
ATGGAGCCGACCATCCGGTGCCGTTTCAGCTCCGCGGCGACGGACCTGGAACGAAATTGCCCGGACTCAACCGATGGTCGCAACACCGGTTTGGCTGCCGCTGTTGGAGCGAACCACGACGCCCCCCGTGGTGTTCGGCCACTCTTGGCGGATCGGTGAACTCTCCGTCGAGGGACCGATGACGGCCTGCGTCGACTACGGCGCGGGCAAGGGCGGCCCCACTCGTCGCGTACCGATGGGACGGCGAGCAAGAGTTCTCGGGGACAAGCTGGTCTCCCGTTGGGGTTGGCGCGACACTCTGTTCGGCCTGGTCGTCCACTTGCGTCTCGGCCTGCGGGGAACGGATCGGGCGAATCTGGAACTGGTTCGAATCACGATTGAATGCCGTCCCTTCAGGTCCACAAGAGACCCGGTCAGGTCGGTTCGAGGGCAGCGATTTCGGATCTGGCGTTTCGGACGTCATCGGTCTCCGAGCCGCCGGATTTCGCGAGGGCGTTCGCCAGGTCACGCGCTGCCCGTAGCCGAACGCGTTCGTCGTGACGGGCTGCGCGGCCGTCCTCGCGTGCGATGTCGTGGAGTTCCTTGCGTCGTTCGTGGCGTGACATGACGAGGAGCGATACGTCTCGTTCGGTCAAGGTGCCAGTGTCGACCTCGCCCGCAAGGATCACGCCCAGCTCGTCTCGGCGTTGTCGAGCGGCCCAACGGATCGCCCAGATGAAGACAAGCGGGTAGATGATGAGCTTGGCCAGCCACCCGAAGACCGCTGCGTTCGGTCCGTTGACGAACGGCGAGTCCCACACGAAGTGCAGCAGCCACGCTGCGACCCCCAGCAGGATCATGATCATGTAGCGATGACCGCTGGACCGATCGGTGCGCGTCAGAAAGTAGGCGATTCCGGCCCCGACGAGGCCGCTGTACAGCGCGTGGCTCCAGAGCCCGGCCATGAAGCCTCGACCAAGGAATTGCAGGAACACCGCGTGAATCTCGTTTCCCGGGCCGGCAATGACGGCGGAATTGATCGAGTAGACGAGGTCTTCGAGCACTTGGAAGCCGAGTCCCACGAAGGCGCCGAGGACGGCTCCGTCGAACACGGTGCGGATGAAGCGACGCCCGAGGAGTACCACAACGACGATCCCCATCGCCTTCGAGGTCTCCTCGATGAACGGGGCGGAGATCGCGTCGCCCCAGTCGCGGGCGAGCTCTGGTGAGCCCATTTTGCCGACGAGGGACTTGATCGCGGTGTTGGCCTCGATGGCCATCGCGAAAGTTGCGACGAAGCCTCCCCAGATGAAGCCGATGAAGGCCAACTTCGCCGGTTCGGGGTCGTACATCTCCTCGTGGCGGATGAACAGCACCCAGGGAACCAGATACAAGGCCCACAGTACGACAGCAAGCACGAAGGCGGTCGGAAACGCTCGAAGCCCATCGTCGACCAGGTCGAAGAAGTAGATGACGCCGACCAATACCGCCAGCACGTACAACCAGAAGGCGAGGTTGTGGGGCTGGACGAACCGGAAAGACGGCCCCCGGCCGCTCTGTTGGACAGCGGCTTCGAAATCGTCGTCGGGAGCGATGGTCACTGTTCCGCCTCCGAGCCGTCGAAGGTGATCGTTTGTGTCATCGCGTCAACCTCAGTGGCGTGCACCAAGAGGGATCCCTCTGGTCCGTCGGCATCGACGACCACCGCAACACCGTCCGACACGAACACGGTCAAGCTGCCCTGCACGCCGACTCCGTGGTACGTCTCGGACAATCCGGTGACGCCCTGTGTGGTCGACGCAGACTGTGATGGGCTCGTGAGTTCCCACTTGTCGACCCGATCGGAACGACGCTCGGCTGCAGTATCCATGAGCTCATCCACGGTGCCGTCGAAGGCCTGCACCGAAATCGTGTACAGCAAGCCGGATTCGGACACGCTGACCAGTCCGGGTTGCTGAGCGGTACCAGGGACGGTGAGGTCTGTGTTCAACAGCCACCCCGCCACCGGCGTGAACGACACCCCGAGCCCGACATCGAGCACCGTGCCGGGCTCGATCGACTCCTCCGGCGACACCGCATGGTTCACGGCCGGGATGATCGCCCCAAAGGTCACCACCACGGCGGCGACGACGACAGCAGGCCATACCGTGCGGCGATCGAGGCCGAAGACCGTCCGATCCGAAACTCCAACGCTCACCTGCAATGCCTCCATGGATCGTCGCACGGCGTACCGCCGTCCGGGCCCCGTCTGAGATCCCGACGACAGCAGGATATCTTGGCAGACAAACAGTTTGACTGTCGAGAGAGATTCGAGTCGCTGGGAGACTAGGGTCATGCCTTCAACGGTCATGGTCTTCGTTCCGCTTCAGCCCAAGCTCGAGTTGGCCAGACGTGCTGTGCTACTCGCTCGCCGGATGGGAGTGGGCATGACTGTGGCGATCGTGGATGCGGGGCTGGGAGAGCTGTCTTCGAACGCTGCCCTGGTGGTTGTGACGCAACTCGTCGATGGCGGCTCTGCGCGTCCACGGGACTTGATAGGCCCGACGCGTCTGACTCGAGGTGGTCTCAGCAACCTGTTTGACCGGTTGGAGTCAGCAGGGTTCATCACGCGGGAATACGGAGCGGTGGACAGCGATCGGCGCGGGGCGATGGTGTCGATCACCGCAGCAGGAGGCGACGCCGTGGCCAGGATCGGTGAGGTGGTCGATGCTTCATTCGAATCTCTGCGGCCCGAGATGGTCGACCTGGCTGATGCTGTCGCGTCGATCGGTTCGGCTGGTGAGCGCGATGCGCCGGGTTCATTGGCTCCAGGCTCGGTCGGCCAACTGATGTCCCTCGGCCTGGCGGGTGCTGCGATGGCCGAGGCCGTCGTCGCCGACCGTGCTGACGAGGCGGCAGCAATCAACGACATCGTGGTGCTGTGCTGCGTCGCTCAATCCGGCCGCACTCAACCGAAGGAGATCATCGAGCAAGCCATCTTGTCCAGCGGCGGGGTCTCGCAACTCCTTGGCCGCCTCGAGGACGCTGAGCTGATCACCAAGCGAACCGGTTGCACGCCAGATCGCCGCGCAACGATGGTCGAACTCACGACCAAGGGTCGTCAGCTACTCGAGGATCGCCTCGCCAAGGTCAGCGATCACCTGATGACTCTCCGACCCGGCCTCTACCAACCACCGGACTGATCATCGCGCTGGGGTCCGAACCGACCGGCCGCAGCCGAACAGCCGGTTCATTCTGAACGTTGCGGTTGTCGAGAAATCCGGGCGAGAGGCGGCGGGACGAATGGAGCTCGCCTTGTGGCGACACAGGAGCCCTCGAGTGTTCAACGACCGCCGGGCCGATCGGGCCCCCACGACCCGGAGCAGCAGATCTCCCGGTCGACCGGGCCCTGCGCCTCTGGCATTGGGCCGGGCCATGTGAAGATGCCATCGGAAGTTTGAAGCTGTCCGCCATCAGGACAGAACCTACTGGTCGAGGTAGTGAAGGGATTCAGCCGTCCCAGGCCGGGCGCCGCGATCCAGTCCTGTCGCACATCCTGGGGCACGAAACACCGCACAGGGGCCCACAGAATCGGTGTTCCGTCTCACCGAGCAACAGGAATCAGGTCCGGGGACCAACCGCGCGGCCGTCGGTCCCTCGGTTGGTCCCCGATGGCCGACGTCGGGAACGAGACCGCTCCTGACCTGGGGTGCAGC
>JBPCTP010000128.1:0-3465 GCA_051011615.1 Microthrixaceae bacterium
CTACGAGGGGGCCTGGCCGGGTCGGTCGATGAGACCAGCGCGGGCGAGGGCGGTCCACGCAGAAGCGGTGTCGGCTGAGAGCTGCGGTGCCTCGCCCGGTGGGAACCAACAGGTCTCGAGGATCTCAGCAGAAGCCGGACGCGCCGAATCGGGATCACAGTGCGCTGCGGGCACGGCCAGGAACACCACGTCCACCCGGCGCAGGTCGGGCAGCACGATCACCGTCGGCTCTCCCACAACCACTACGTCGAGGCCGCTCTCCTCGCGCGTTTCACGAACCGCGCACACCTCCGGAGCCTCACCGGGCTTGGCCAGGCCGCCGACGGTGCCCCAGCGCTTGTTGTAGCTGTGGCGTACCAACAGCACCGATCCGTCTTCGCGGCGCACCATGCACAACGCCCCCACCGTGTACTTGGGTGACACTGCGCGCACGATCCGTCGCCTGACACCTCGCGGCAGGCGTCCGAACGCCCAGAACAGGGCGACCATGAGCCGTCTTCGCATCAGCCGGTCCCCCGCGCATCGAGTGCCGCCGACAGCAGATCCACGCTTGCCGCACTCACCGGAGTGCGGCGGGCGCCCGGTTCGAGCACGACGAGGTCACGATCCCAGGTGTCGCTGATGGCACCGCCGGCCTCGGCGAGGATCAACATCGCAGCCATGTAGTCCCATGGCCCCAGCGCATCGCGGGTGCAATCAATCGTGGCGTCCGCGGAACCGTCCGCGACGGCACAGATGTCGAGAGCAGTGGCGCCGAGGGACCGGTACTGCCTCCAGCCGAAGTGCGCAGGCGGATGCCCGTTGAGCAGCACCAACGAGTCCGCAACCGTCGTGGTTCCGGAGGTCTCGACTCGGTGCGGGTCTCCGCCGAGCTCACACCGGTATGCCCCCTGACCCCTCGTGGCGCTGTGGCGCACACCGGTCGCCAGGTTGACGACCAGCGCCACCCAGGGTCCCGCGGAATCCACTGCACACAGACTGCACGCATACCAGGGGATGCCTCTCGAAGCGTTGGTTGAGCCGTCCACCGGATCCACGACGATCACCACTTCGCTGTCGCCTCGGGTGAGGCCCGATTCCTCCGACAACACTCCGATGCCGGGATCTGAAAGCACCCCGAGGACTGCTGAGTCGACGGCGAGATCGAGGCGGTACTGGCCCGGCCGGTCCCCCTTGGCACGCATCCCGCCCTGCGTGGAGATGGCGTTGCGGTATGCCGAAAGTGCCGCGCCGCTTGCAGCCGCCGCTTCGTCGAGGAGCGCCACAACTGCATCGAGGTCGGGCACCTGGGGCATCAGCCGAGGCTACCGGCGCACCGCTGTTCGCCACGCCAGGGCGGCAATGGTCGATTGTGGCTTTGTAATGGCCGGCTGGGCTGGCACTCTGGTGTCGATGGCAATGATCGATGTGGCCGGTTTCGTGTCGGACCTGAAGAACCACGCTGCGGACCATGGGTTCCACGTGCACGACGAAAGACACTTCGTCGAGACCTATTCGATGCGACAGTCCTTCGAGGTCGACCTGCACCCCGAAGAGGCATGTGGTGGACCGCTCGAGTTCCACCTGAGCGTGGATGTCGACCCGCGGGCGATGCTCGCATTCGAGGACGCCCTGTTGCCCCTTCCTGAGGGTGAGGCCCCCGAGGACACCTTCGAGATCCCGATCACCTTCAATTGGTCGCTTCCGCCGGTTCCCCAGGGGCCGGACCTCCTCCTTCTCGCGACGGAGCTGGCCGGCATCGGAGGCCCCGAACTTCCTGTGGAGGTCTCCGCTCTGGATTCGTTCCAGATCGTCACGGATCCCTCGGTGCGCACGCTGTCGGTGGTGTCGCGGGTCAGCGTTGGGATGTGGCAGGTGTACATGGGCGAGGAGATGCTCTGCGACGTGCTGGAGCGTTGCCTCGAGGTGAGCCGGTTCCTGCTCGAATCGGCCCCTGCCTGGATCGACGAACCCTGAGAAGACCCTTTCCAACACTGGATAGGAGAATCTGCGGCCCAGTGCATCCACGGGCCGGGTTCTGGGCGAATCCACTTACATGCGACAAAGCCCGGGTCCCCGATGAGCACCGCCCTGCTCTCTAGGCCTGAGCCCGCGATTAGCTACAGTCAACCTGTGCCGACGACCGAGGAAACCATCGACGCATCCGTTGTGTCGTCATTCGTCGGTGGCGATCAAGCCGCCCTCAAGGCCATCTATGACGAAACCTCGAGGCTGGTCTATTCCTACTGCCGGCGTTCGCTCGGAAACGATGCCGCCGCGGACGTGACCCAAGAGGTGTACGTGGCGGCGTGGCGCAGCAGGGATCGCTACCGCCCCGAGTCCGGCACACTCACCGGCTGGCTCATGGGCATCGCCCGCTTCAAGACAATCGACGCACTGCGCGCATCGGGCAGGCGACCCAAGACCGCCGATGGCGAAGAACCCGAGGAGCTCGGCACACCTGAAGAGGGAATAGAGGAGATGGGCCAGCGGATGCTGGTAGCCGAGGCACTCCGGCAGTTGCCCGAACGTTCACGCAAGGCAGTCGAGCTGGCTTTCTGGTCGGACATGACCCACAGCCAGATCTCTGAGGAGACCGGCATCCCACTCGGTACGGTCAAGAGCGACATCCGACGCGGCCTGGAGCGGCTGCGACAACATCTGGAGGGTTTCGATGCATCCGAATCCTGAAGATCGAGCTGTCGCAACCCTGCGTTCGCTGACCAGCGATGATCTTGCCGCAGACCTGCCTCCGCCCGACCTCTTCGATGCCATTGCGGCCGAAGCCTTCGTGGACGGCGGTGCCGCAGCTAGTGACCAGCCGTCCGTTGAGTCTCCTTCCCCGCACGCAGGAGTGGTCGACCTGGCAGAGCACAGGGCTCGACGGGCTCGAACGCTCACGATCGTTGGTGCAGTCGCGGCCGGTGTACTGCTTCTAGCCGGGGTCGCCGGTGGGCTCACAAACCGCGAACCGGGCACCGAGTTCGTCGCCTCGGCGGACCTCGAACTGCTCGCAGGTGGGGGCTCGGGCCGCGCCGAGCTCGTGGAGCGCAACAACAGCCTCTTCCTCGTACTGGATGTCTCCGACCTTGCAGCCGCAGAGCAGGCCGACTTCTACGAGCTGTGGCTCCTCGCCCCCGATGTGAGCGACATGGCTTCGCTCGCGAAGTTCGACAGGTCCACCGACACCATCGAGGTGGAGCTTCCCGAGGGCGTGGATCCGAACGCACTGCCCGTGGTCGACATCTCCGAGGAGCTCGACGACGGCGACGACACCCACTCGGGACTGTCAATCCTTCGCGGCACCCTGGCCTGAATCTGCGCCTCGCACGCCTGCGGCAAGATTCCAGGCGTTCCCCATCGCCACACCGAGACCGGCACCGCCCACCACGTCCAGTGGAAGGTGGGCCGACACCTGGATCCTGGACAGGCCGACGATCCCAGCCATCGCCCACACCAGCAGCCGCTGTGGGCGACCCAGGTAGG
>JBPCTP010000129.1:0-2755 GCA_051011615.1 Microthrixaceae bacterium
TCCGGGCGGCAACGGAGGCAACGGAGGTTCCGGCGGCACAGGCGGCAGCTCCGGCAACGGCGGTGGCGGCGCAGGTGGACCTGCGATCGGCATGGCCACCGTGGGCGGTTCTTCACCGACAGGCGCACCTGCCTACAGCGGTGGGGCCGGCGGCTCCGGTGGATCACCCAACGGCGCCAACGGCACTGTCTCCAACTCGGTCAGCCTCTGACCAAATCGAGCCAATCGAATCCGACGATCAGTGGGGCGTCCCTTCGGGGGCGCCCCACCGTCGCGCTACCGGGCCTGACTTCGCGCCACCAAGTGTTGGCATTGGTTCGCCGAAAGACCGGTGATCGCCGGATTCAGCGTTCGAAACCAAAGGCGACACCGCTCGAGAACTTCGTGAGTGTGACCTCCGCCAGTTCGTCCACTTCGGTGTTTCCCCACTCGACGACCCATCGACGTGGACCGTCGCGGCGCACGTGCCAGTGGGGGTCGACGCCGGCGGCAATTGCGCTGAGGGCCCTGTCCTCGCCTGAGGCGATCGCAGTCATCCAGGAACCGAACGACTCCTCGGTGGCCGGGCACTCCCCCAACTCCAGGTGAACGGCTCCCTCGACCGCCTCTACCGACCAGTCGACATAGGTGCGCGGATGGAACGCCGGGTGCAGTTCGAAAACGGTCGCCAAGGAGTCGACTCCTCCATCAAGGTCGAACGCATGTCGCAATCGCTCGGCCATGACGCCGGCAACACCGGTGAACTGTCGGTTCACGGCATCGGTGGTTGCCTCGGACCCCAAGCGGCGCTGTACTGCGTCAGCGAAGGCCATCACGAGCAGGTGGCCCTGGAGCGTCACCTCGTCGACGATTGCCCTCAGCGCGGGTGACGCGAAGTCGCGCATGACGAGGTCTGCGTCGAGGGCCTTGGTGTAGTCGAGCATTCCGTCCGCTTCACCCTCGACAGCATCGATCTGCGCCAGGGGCAGCGAGGCCGCGAACGACGTGCCGATCCGCTCGGCCTCCTTCGGAGCCGGGGTCGGCTCGACGCTCTCGTCGATCTCGACGGTCCAGGAGCAGTGCGGATGACGATCCACTGGTGTTCGCGGCGGACGATGGACCGGTCGCATTCTCAGCCTTGGGTTGGTCGCCCAGCCGGTCGCGTCGAAGGTTGGGTCCTCGATGTCGTGGCACATGGCCTTGACGTAGTCGTCGCCCATCGGCTCCACATCCATCAGAGCCCCGCAGTGATCGAGGTGGAACAGTCCGTGCCGGTCGTCGATCACGGTGTAGCGGAAGTCCATGAACTCCGGCGGGGCGCCGATGTCGAGTTGCATGCCCTTGAGGCATGTCTCGACGGTGTCGCCCTCGAATCCCAACAGCCTCTGCATTCGCTTGGCGTAGATGGGGCTGGCGCCCATCCATTCCTCGATGGCGACGTCGCGCATCGTGTCGCGACCGTGTGCGATGACCACCGGCATTCCTGCGCGGTCGATGAGTTGCCCTGCGAGCAGGTGCTCCCTGGCGAGGTCCGCCAGTTGCTCATGGTCGAGATCCTCGAGGCGAATCGCGCTCATGAGGGTTGGATCCGCATTCGTTCCACCGGACCAGTCTCGCCCACCGATCAACGGGTCGCCGAGCCCGGGCGCCCGATTGCCCCGTACACTCACCGCCGTGAGCTCCGAGCAGAACGCCGACGTCCGCGGGAACGAGGACGTGCTGTCAGAGGTACGCGCCTGGGACGGCGACTACGTAAAGGTGGCCGTCACCGACGCGGACGGGATCCTGCGCGGCAAGTACATGGCGAAGGACAAGTTCCTGAGCGCAACCGAGGGCGGCTTCGGCATGTGCAACGTTGTGCTCGGCTGGGACATGGCAGATGAGTGCTACGACGAGGCTGCCTACACCGGCTGGCACACGGGCTACCCGGATACCCCCGTACGCATCGACCTGGGCACCTACCGCCGGATTCCGTGGGAGGACGGCCGACCGTTCTTCCTCGGAGACTTCGAGCAGCCGGATGACCAGCCGCTGTCGGTGTGTCCCCGTCAACTGCTCAAGCGCGTGATCAACCAGGCGAACGAGATGGGCTACGAGGCGGTGTTCGGCCTCGAGTTCGAATGGTTCAATTTCGCAGAGACCCCGCAGAGCGCCGATGCGAAGGGCCACCGGGACCTCGAACCGATCAGTCCGGGAATGTTCGGCTACAGCGTGATCCGCCACAGCCAGAATGCCCCATTCTTCGATGCCCTCATGGGTCAACTACGCGAATACGGGATCCCGCTGGAGGGCCTGCACACCGAGACCGGTCCCGGTGTGCTCGAAGCCGCGATCCTGCATTCCGGCGCGCTCGAAGCAGCCGACCGGGCCGTGCTGTTCAAGACGGCCACGAAGGAGATCGGCGCCCGCCTCGGGATACTGCCCACGTTCATGGCCCGCATCTCATCAGACCTGCCGGGCTGTTCAGGGCACCACCACCAAAGCCTCCTGCACTCCGATTCGGGAGAATCCGTCTTCCACGACGCCGACGACCCAGATTCGATGAGTCCGACCTTCCGCTCCTACGTCGCCGGCCAGCTGGCCTATCTGGGAGAGCTGCTACCGATGCTGGCGCCGACGGTGAACAGCTACAAGCGCCTCGTCGAGGGCTATTGGGCGCCCACCCGACCCACCTGGGGAGTCGACAACCGCACCGTCGCGCTTCGAGTGATCCCGGGCAGCGCGAAGTCGACCCGCCTCGAGACGCGGTTGCCCGGCTCCGACGTGAACCCCTACC
>JBPCTP010000130.1:0-4905 GCA_051011615.1 Microthrixaceae bacterium
CTGCACCGCACAGGTGCGCTATTCCTGTCAGAAGGGAACCGCGAGCCCGGCGGCGTCCGCGATGAAACGTCAAAGGGCCGGACCCCCGAACCAGGAGCAGAAGTGGCTGACCTCATCGCGATCGGATACGACGACATCACCACCGCCGAGCAGGCGTTGGACAAGGCCGAGGAGCTGGCCAAGGACCTGATCATCCAGCCCGACGCCCTTGCCGCGATCGTGCGCAAGGAAGACGGCAAGTTCCGCACCATCACCAACCAGCACGAGGTCGGCGCTGGCGCCACATGGGGGATGTTCTGGGGGCTGCTCTTCGGTGTGTTGTTCTTCGTGCCCATCTTCGGCATGGCCCTCGGTGCCGCGTTCGGCGCACTTGGCGGCAAGATGGCCAAGGGCTCGATCGATAAGCAGTTCCAGGAGCAGGTTCGTGAGGCACTCCAGCCCGGTACCTCTGCGCTGTTCATGATCGTGGAGCAGATGACCGGCGACAAGGCCCTCGAGGCCCTAGCTCCCTTCGGTGGAAACGTGCTCAAGACCTCCCTGTCCAAGGACGTCGAGGCCGAGCTCCAGCGTGAGCTGCATGGCGACGCCTCTGCCTGAGACCCCTCGGGGCACAGATTCGTGACCGGCTGAAGCTGGGCTGTGTCGCGGAGAAACGTCTCAGAACCACATGACCTGGCTCTGCGTGTGTTCTCGCGATTTCGGGTCCAGCCGGTAACTTGATGCACGTCCGAACCGGTCGATAGGGAACGATGCGCCGACCAATACAGCTCTTGCTGCGCTTCATAGCGGTGGCCGCCCTCGGGGTGGTATCGATCGGGCTGATTGCGTCGCAGATGGTGCACGAGATAGCGAAGCTCCCAGAAGCCGTCTCCTTCGACACCGCAGGCAACATCGTGTTGCCCGAGCTGCCGGAGGGCTCGACCATCATCGACGTGTCCGGCGAGCCGGTCGGCACGCTGCGGGGACCGGAGAACCGCATCGTCGTGCCGCTGTCGGAGATGTCCCAGGAGCTGCGTGACACCGTGCTCGCAGTGGAGGACGCCGACTTCTACGAACACGAGGGAGTGTCGGCCCGATCTGTGCTGCGTGCCATCAAGGCCAACTCCGACGCGGGTGGCGTCTCACAGGGTGGCTCCACGATCACCCAGCAGCTCGTGAAGCTCAACCTCGTTGGCGACGACCGCACCCTCGAACGCAAGATCAAGGAAGCGTCCCTCGCTGTTCAGCTCGAGGACAGCCTCTGCGGTGAGGACGCCACGAAGAAGCAGTGCAAGGACATCATCTTCCAGCAGTACATGAACCAGATCTACCTGGGACAGGGTGCGTACGGAGTCGAAGCGGCCTCGCGTACCTACTTCGACAAATCTGCCTCCGAGGTCAACCTCGCCGAAGCTGCCTTGCTCGCGGCGTTGATCAAGAATCCGAACAACTACGACCCGATCGAGAACCCCGAGGTCGCCGGGGAGCGTCGTGGGGTGGCACTGGGTCGAATGGTCGACGAGGGTCTGATCGACCAGGAACAGGCTGACTTCATCGACGCCCTTCCTGTCCCGACCCAGGTGTACGGACGCACCTCAGCGGTGGACAGTCAGTCACTCACCTACGTGGAGCGCAAGATCCGAGACGAGCTTCTCAAAGCCGAATGGCTGGCGCCCACAGAGGAGGAACGGCGATACCTCATCTTCAACGGCGGGCTTCGCATCACCTCCACCATCGACCAGCGCGCCCAGCAGCTCGCCGAGCAGGCTGTGGCTGCGAGCCCGGAACCACAGACAGTCGCCGCCAACAACCCTGAACGCGTAATCGCCACGGGACTGGCGGCCGTTGAACCGTCCACAGGCGCTGTCCGGGCGATCGTTGGCGAGATCATCGTGAACGGCACGCCCATCGAGATCGGTGACCCCGTGCAGGGCGCGAGATCAGGCGATGGGGGATTCAGCTCTGGGTCTGCCTACAAGCCGATCACACTCATGGCTGCCCTCGAGCAGGGATACACGATCAAGGACCGGATCCTCGGGGACCCTGTGGATGCGAAGGTCCGCAAGCAGCTCGGTGTTACACGTGCCCCGTATCCCAAGAACTGCCCTTCGAAGGGGATGCAGACGCTTTCGGCCCACTTGAAGGCATCGAACAACTGTGCATGGATGCGGGTGCAGAACTCGATCGGCTTCGATGCTGTCAAGGAGATGGGCATCAGGTTGGGGCTGGATCCACAACCGTTGGACCCGGCGAACACGAGGGCGGCCTGCTACACGATCGGTTGTGACGCTCTCGTCAGCCCCCTCGGGATGGCCACTGCCTTCGCGACGATCGTCAATGACGGCAAGAAGAATCCTGCACACTTCGTCGATCGAGTCACCGACCGCGACGGCAACGTTCTCTACCAGTTCGAACCGCCGAATGAACAGGTCGTCAGCTCGAACAACACGCGCCAGGCCGTTCAAGCCATGGAACAGGTCGTGACTGGCGGCACCTGCACCAGATGCCAACTGCCGAATCGCCAGCCCGCCGCCGGCAAGACGGGCACTGTTGCGATTGGTGCCAACGACTCCAACATCGGCATGTGGTTCTCGGGGTTCACACCACATCTCGCCACTGCGGTTTGGGTCGGTGACCCGTTGAACCAACGCGACGGACTCAGGGGCAGCCTCCTGCAGGGCGGCAGGAGTGCCGGTCCCGTATGGCAGGAGTTCATGGCTGCGTACCTTGAGGGCGCTCCGGTCATCGACTTTGCAGATCCCGGTTCGGTTGGCGGAGGTCAATCAATGCCAGATTCCTGGGGCAGTTCGAGCTCGGAAGACGACGACGACGAAGACTGAGCGTCTGAAGCATTGGAAACGCCCGCCTGCCCACCCGCAGGCTGAGGTTTGCGGTCACCTGTAGTCTGCCGGGCGTGGGATCGCTCGACGCTCTGCTCGATGTTCAGGAAATCGACACCAAGCTGGACCAGCTCCACCATCGTCACGCCAACCTGCCCGAGCGGCAGGCCGTAGTTGACGCCAAGCAGGCGCAGGCAGGAGCCGGGGCCGCGGTCGAGGCCACCTTCGCCGAACTCCACGAGGTGCAGTCCGCCCAGAAACATGCCGAGGACGAAGCATCGACGGTCGAGGAAAAGGCCAAGGAGGTCGACCGCACCCTGTACGGGGGTACCATCAAGGCCGCCAAGGAACTCGAGGCCTACCAGGCTGACCTGGCAATGCTGAAGGCTCGCCAGGCGGAGTTCGAGGAGGTGGCCATCGAGAAGATGGAACTGGCCGAACCCCTCGAAGCACGCCTCGGCGCGCAGCGCGACGCCGCGGCCGCAGCCGAGAAGTCTGTGGCAGACGCCGAAGCTGCGCTGTTGGTGGCGGTCGCCGAAGTCGACGCCGAGATCGCCGAGGTCGAGTCCGGCAGGGCGGCGGCGGCCGAACCGTTGGAGGCCGAGGTGCTGGAGCAGTACGAAGGCTTGCGTCGCGGCCTGGGAGGTGTCGGAGCGGCAAGGTTGAGCGGATCGAGTTGCGAGGGATGCCACCTGGAGATCCCCTCGGCCGAGCTTGAGACCGTTCGCAGGGCGCCGCAGGATGCCGTGGTCAACTGCCCCGACTGCGGCCGCATACTCATTCGGTGACCAGTGCCGACCCACGAACGACGCTGACGGCCGAATCGTGCTGATCTGGTTCGCAGCAGGCGCGATCGTCATCACCTTCGTGGTGTTCCGCAGCCCGGCACTCGACTACCGCCTGGTCGCACTGGGAGCTGTGATCCCGGTGGTCGAAACACCCTTCGGGCCGGGTCCGCTGCATGCCCTTGTGTCGCCGACTCTGGTGCTGCTGGTGGTGATGCTTACGACTCGCAACCGTCGTCTGGTGCGGCGTCGCTGGTTGGGGTTGCCCATCGGCATGTACCTGCACCTGGTGCTCGATGCTGCGTTCACACTGCCCGAGACGTTCTGGTGGCCGTTCTTCGGACTCTCCTTCGGCGGCGGCGATGCGCCGGAGTTGGCACGCGGCTGGTGGGCGCTGGTGTTGGAGCTGCTCGGGATCGCGATGGCAGTGTGGGCGTGGGGTCGCTTCGGTCTCTCCGACGCAGAGCGACGGTCGGTGTTCCTCCGCACCGGCCAGCTCGATCGATCGCTCGTAGGGCCCGAAGGAACCGGATCATGAGTTCATGGCGAAATGACGAATCCAACACCACTGCACTGCTGGTACGACACGGCCGCACCGTCGTGAACGCCCAGGCGCGCCTGTCGGGACACCACGATCCGGACCTGGACGACGTCGGGCGAGCGCAGGCATCAGCGCTGGGTGTCGAGATCGCAGGTCGCTGCAGCGGCCACATCACCATTGTTTCGTCACCCCTCGGTCGTTGTGTGCAGACCGCCGAATCTGTCGCCGCCGCCTGTGGCCTCGATGCTGACTCGCTGTCGATCGATGAACGGTTCATCGAAGTGGACTACGGCGAATGGGATGGCCGGCCCCTGGAGGACGTACCCGTAGAGGTGTGGCGCCAGTGGCGGAACGATCCCGCGTTCTGCCCGCCGGGCGGGGAGACCCTCGCCTCGGTCACCGAGCGGGTGGCGGCCGGACTCGAGCACTGGGCGCCACTTGCCGCCGGCGGAACGCTCGTGGTGGTCAGCCATGTCTCGCCGATCAAGGCCGGTGTCATCTGGGCACTTGGGGTGGGGGAGGCCGCCACCTGGCGGATGCGGCTCGACAACGCCTCGATTTGCCGGTTGAGCGTGAGTGGCGGCCGTGACGGTCGTGCCCGTGGGGGTCTCGGCTCGTTCAACGAGACGACACACCTGCCGCCGCCCTGATCGCCTCCCCTCGTGGTGCCGGCGTTGGCCGGTCGGTCAGGTACCGATGGTGAGCACCGACGGGGTCCAACCGCCACCGGCGGGTGTGAACACGGCCGCCTGTCCGCCGA
>JBPCTP010000131.1:0-8982 GCA_051011615.1 Microthrixaceae bacterium
GCTTCGGCGAGGGCCTGGAGTCAATCTCCTGATCTGACTGTCCGGCCGGGTCGAGGGCAACAGCCCCGACCCGGCTCGGCAGACGATCGGACGCGCCGTGGCGAAGGACGTGGCGGTGCCGAGAATCCCCGCTGAGCAGTGACCACCACATACGACCCGTTCCACCCGAAGTACTTCGACGAGTCAGACCTGCGCGAAGAGATGACGCGGGTCTATGACCTGTGCCACGGCTGCCGACTGTGCTTCAAGTTCTGTTCGTCGTTTCCGACGATGTTCGCCTACATCGACGAACACGACGACCAGGACGCCGCTCGGCTGACCCCTGCACAGCAGGACCAGATCGTCGACGAGTGTTTCCAGTGCAAGCTCTGCTACATCAACTGCCCCTACATCCCGGGCCAGCATGAATGGGATCTCGACTTCCCGCGGCTGATGATGCGTTCCGAGCAGGTGCTGTTCCGCAATCGGAAGCGCTCGCTCAAGACCCGGCTCACCGACGCGGCGCTCGGAAAGACAGACCTGTCGGGCAAGGTCGGCTCCGCGCTGGCACCTCTGCTCAACAAGGCGATCGACAAGCCGGAATCGCCGCCGCGCAGGCTCATGGAGTCTGTTGTCGGAGTTTCGGCCGAGCGGATCCTGCCGCCGTACCGCCGGGAGCGATTCTCGAGCTGGTTCAAACGCCGTTCCTCGACCCTCGAGCGTCCGGCACCACGGGGCAACGTGGCGCTGTTCCCAACCTGCTTGGTCGAGTACCAGGACACACGCACCGGCAAGGACATGGTCGCCACCTACGAACACAACGGAATCGGCTGTGAGCTGCCTGAAGGCCAGCAGTGCTGCGGTGCGCCGGTGTTGCATCAAGGCGATGTGAAGGCCTTCACACGCGCTGCGCGCGCCAACGTCGAGGTCTTGGCCCGCTGGATCCGCACCAAGCGTGGCCAGGGCGAACAGCCGGCAGTCGTCGTGCCCCAGCCGACCTGCGGATATGTGCTCAAGAAGGACTATCCCGACTACCTCGGTGGCCCCGACGCCGACCTGGTGGCCGAGCACACCTACGACGCTGCCGAGTACCTGATGAAGGTGCACCGCGAGGACAAGGCTGACGGTGGCGAGGGTCTCGCGACGGACTTCGACGGCGCCGTGCCGGAGACGACGACCTACCACGCCCCATGTCATCTGAGGGCTCAGAACGTCGGGCTCAAGTCCCGGGACCTCCTGAAGCTCACCGGCACCAAGATCACGGTTGTGGCTGAGTGCTCCGGCATCGACGGCACCTGGGGCCTTCGCGAGGAAAACCTCGCCGAGAGCCGAAAGGTGGCCGCCAAGATGGCCAAGGGAATTTCTGCTGCTGACAGCGATGCCGTGGCCGGTGACTGCTCGTTGGCGAATGGCGGTATCCGCCTCGAAACGGGCGCTGATCCCGTCCACCCGCTCTCACAGTTGGCACAGGCGTACGGCATAGCGGAATCCGCTGAGGAGGATTGACGCGTGACACAGGGCGAGTCTTCGACGGGGCGCAAGTTGTCACTGGACGACATTGCGGACCTACGCGAGTACGAGCGTGAGCGTGACGAGTCAGTGGCGCGGATCATCGCGCTCAAGAAGCGGCGTCGCCCTCAGGTGGGCCCCTTCGTGTCGCTTCTGTTCGACAATCGCGACACGATTCTGCACCAGATTCACGAAATGGCACGAGCCGAGCGCATCCTCACCGACGAGGGCCTTCTCGAGCAGCTGGACGTCTACAACCCGCTCATTCCGGAGCCCGGACACCTCTCGGCAACCCTGCTGATCGAGCTGACCGACGAATGGGAGCTGCGCGAATGGCTTCCGCGGCTCGTTGGTATCGAAGGCCGTGTCGTCATCGACTCAGCTGGCGACGTGGTGCGCTGCATGGTGGAGGAGTCCCATGAGGCGCAGCTCACCCGAGACGACGTAACGGCTGCGGTGCACTTCATCGGCTTCCAGTTCACCCAGGATCAGGTTGCGCGGTGGGGTAGCGGCCCGGTGGTGTTGTCCATCGACCATCCCGAGTACTCGCACTCAACGACGCTCACCGAGGAGATGGTGACGGAATTGGGCGCAGACCTGCGCGACGACTGAGAGCTGCGCCCGCCCGGTGTGAGGTCGTGTGTGGTGCGCACTGCGGACCATCACCGCGTAGAGGGAGATCCAGCGGCCATTTGGGCGCTGTTTCGCGCGGGCTGTGGTGGCCGGGTGAAGAAATCTGCCGCGACCGCCAAGTTGGACGTCAACCACTTTGTCATGGGCGTGTTCTGGTGGGCAGTATGGCGCTCATATGACACCCCCCACTTCTGCCCCCGCATGGGCGACCACCGCCGCGTGCAGAGGCCTCGACCCGACGATCTTCTACCCGGCGACCGAGGAAGAGGCTGATGCCGCCAAAGACGTTTGCGGCCAGTGTCCCGTCGCCGAGACGTGCCTGGAGCATGCAATAGAGAATCGGGAACACAACGGTGTCTGGGGTGGCGCGACGGAGAAGGAACGGCAGCGCATCATCCGGCGTCGTCGTCGCCAGCGCTCCCTCGCACGTGCCGCGGCCTCCTGAGTCGGCTTACAGCAGATGGGCGATTTCGCTGCGGCCGGCGCATGGCCGGGAGTGCTCGAGCGACTTGCCCAGCGCGGTGAGCTGAGCCCCGAGGTGGCCGCCGGGGCAATGGCGCACATCCTCGGTGGCGAGGCGACCCCGGCGCAGACCGCAGGGTTCCTACTTGCACTTCGCACCAAGGGCGAGACCCCAACCGAGGTGGCGAGCTTCGTTGATGCCATGCTCGCCGCAGCCGCACCGTTGCCGCTGGATGACCCCGATTCCACTCTTGATCTTGTCGGCACCGGAGGGTCCAAGACCCTCTCCGGCGGTGCCTTCAACGTCTCGACCATGGCCAGCTTCGTGGCAGCCGCGGCGGGGGCCGTCGTCTGCAAGCACGGGAATCGAAAGGCATCGTCGACTTCCGGCTCGACCGACCTGCTCGATGTGCTCGGCGTGGAGGTCGAACTCGACGGCGATGGTGTGGCCGCGTGTGTACGCGACGCCGGCATCGGCTTTGCGTTCGCCCGCACCTTTCACCCCGCCATGCGTCACGCTGCGCCGGTGCGAGCCGAGCTGGGAATTCGCACGGTGTTCAACCTGCTGGGACCGCTCTCACACCCGGGCCGCGTCGGACACCAGGTGATCGGCGTCGCAGATCCTGAGCGAATCGACCTCGTCGCGGCCGCAGTAGCCGCCAGGGGGACAAATCGATCATGGGTCGTGCATGGCCACGACGGCCTCGACGAAGTGACCACAACCGCTGCGACATCGGTTGTGGAGGTGATCGGCCACGACCAAGCCCGTCGATTCGAGTTGCACCCCGATGAGGCAGGGATTCCGATCGCCACGGTGGCCGACATCACCATCGGCGACCCGTCTCAGAACGCCGCTGCCGCCAACGAGATGCTCGAAGGCGCCGAGGGTCCGATCAGGGACATGGTCGTACTCAACGCGGCCGTCGGGCTGGTCGTGTGCGGTGTTGTCGAGGAGCTGCCCGCGGGTGTGGACGCGGCAACGGCTGCGATCGACACAGGCGCGGCCGCGGCAACTCTCGGCAAGTTGGTTGCAGCCAGTCGTGCGATAGAGGGTGCCGAATGACCGACAACAGTTCCGGGCCCAATCGCACAACGGGATCCGATGCACCCGAGGCGTCGGCATCCATCGTCCGCTACAGGTGCACGGCGTGTGGAAACCTCACGCGATTCGACGTCACCGCAACCCGCCGCACCCGGGCATTCCACCACTACGACGTCTCGGGTGAGCTGAGCGTGGAGGACACCGAGGTGCTTTCGGAAGTCATCGAAGAGGTTTCGTGTCGTTGGTGCGGCAACGCATCAGCGGTGGTGATCGCCGAAGCCGCCCCAACCGCCGGCGCTGATTCCGACACCGTGCCACCCGACACTGCGCCACCCGAAACCGGGAGATGAGCTGTCGACGCTGAACTGCTAGTCCTGCGCGATGCGCTGGAGGCGGCATTCGCGCTGGCCCGGCGGGATTCGGTGCGCGGCGATGCACCGGCACCGCCCCGGGCGATAGTGCCTGTACTGAGATTCAACAAGCTGCCCGATCGGGCTCTGGTGGAAGTGAAGAAGGCGCTCGACCGCGACGACGCCTTCCGTTCCCGGTTGCTCGAGTCGCTGTCGCAAAGCGATCTGGAGGCCATGGACAAGGGCGCACGGCTGTTCCTGGAACGACCTGCGGGTTGGGAGGAGTCTGTGGCCGTGTTGGCCTCGGAGGTGTCCGACGAAGCCGATCGCAGCGGTTTGGCGCGCCGCGAAGCCGATGCGCTGCGGCGTGTCGAGCAACTCGAGGAGACAATCGACAGGCTGACCTCGGAGCGTGATGAGGCCCGTGCCGAATCGGAGCGGGGTCGCGACAGTGTCGAGGGTCTCGATCGACGCAACGAGCGCCTGGCCGCCGAGGTGGAGGGCCTCCGCCAATCCCTGTCCGACAGCGGCGCCGAACGCGACGAGGCCGTGCGCCAGCTGGGCGAGGCGAGGTCGTTGGCCGACCGTCGGCTGGAGGAGATCCGCGAGCTCCGCCGCCAGGTGACCGATGGCGATGCCGATGCTGCGTCCCCGAGCACAGGCTCCAACCCTGCGTCTGTCGATCCGGACGCGTCCGCGAGTGTGCGGTCGGGCGAGCAACCATCCGAAGATGGCGATGCGGCCGTGGCCCCAAGGCAATCAGAGGCTCCCAGGACCCGCCCTGGCTCGACCCTTGACGTGTCCGCTGTGTCCGCACTTGCCTCAGCAGTCGACGCAGCAGATCGGCTCGCCGGGTCCCTTCGTGAGTTCTCCTCGGGTCTCGGGTTGCCGGTCGGGGAGTCAGAGATCGCGGGCGCTCCGAGCGAACCCGGCTCGTCCGAGCCGGTTGCCCCAACAGTGGGCGGAATGACTCCGGATGCCGACCCGAAGGCCCGCGGGAGCTCCAGCGGGGCTTCACGGCGCCGCGCGGTGCGTCTGGGCCGCGGCCTTTCGGCGGACAGCGCCGAGGGCCTCGACGAATACCTGCGACGTCCTGAGACATTCGTGATCGTGGATGGCTACAACGTGTCGATGGCCGGTTGGCCTCAACAACCGATCTCGACCCAGCGGGACTCGCTCGTGGCCGCTCTCGGCGCCGTGGCTGCCTCGGCGTCGGCGGACATACACGTGGTCTTCGATGGTGCGCACGACGGTGCGCGCCCGGCGGTTTCCACACCGCTGCCCGTGCGCGTGCACTTCACCGAGGCGGGCGTGGAGGCGGATGACCGCATTCTGGAATTCGTCGATGACGCTCCGCTGGAGGACGCAATCGTGGTTGTGTCCTCCGACGCACGGGTACGCGACGGTGCCCGCGACCGTGGCGCCGTGGCCGTGTCGACGCCGACACTCATCGAGCGTCTCCGGCGGTGACAAGCGGCCAGCATCGAGAACGGCCAGCATCGAGAACGGCCAGCATCGAGAATCGATGTCACAGGGCACCCGTAGGTTCCTCCCATGCCCAACGACGACCCCCGAGGCGAGCCACTGACGTTCGGCTGCGATGACTGTTCGCGCCGCCAGAGCAGCCATTGCGACGATTGCCTGGTCACCCATCTGTGCCAGGAGGATGACGGCCAGGTCGTGGTGTCCATCGACGAGCTCCGACTGGTGCGGAAACTCCAAGCCGGGGGGCTGGCACCGCCGCTGAGGCACTCCCGTACCGCCGGCTGACTCCGCTGTCCCGCCGAATGGCGTGCCAGAGTGGCCGGGTGGCAGAACCGGCGACGTCTCACAACGGGGCTGATCCAGACGAGCTTCGCGACCGACTGGTGGCAAGGTTGCTGAGGGACGGCTGCGTGTCGGTCGGCGTCTGTGGTGTGGAACCGCTCACCGAGGCAAGACGCATCATCGAGGAACGCCACTCGGCGGGACTCCACGGTGGAATGCAGTTCGTGTACCGAAACCCGGAGCGCTCCACCAACCCGCGAAGCGCGTTTCCGTCTGCGAAGTCCGCGATCGTGGTGGCGTTGCCTTACGCACAGGATCTTGAGGAGGCCCCGCAGGGACCCCACGCGCGGGTGGCCAGGTACGCCTCCTCGGAGCTCTACGACGAGCTTCGGAGGATGCTGTCCGATGCCGCAACGGATCTGGTCGACGCCGGATATCGCGGGGTGGTGGTTGCCGATGACAACGCCCTGGTGGACCGCGCAATCGCACTTCGGGCCGGGCTCGGCTGGCTGGGCAAGAACACCAATCTGTTGGTCCCGAATCACGGCAGCTGGGTCGTGATCGGCTCGATCCTGACCGATGCCGTTCTCGAACCCGTTTCCGGAAGCGAGCCCGGGGGCACATGTGGGTCCTGTGAGCGCTGCCGGCCGGCATGCCCGACTGGCGCACTCGTGGCGCCGGGAGTGATGGATGCTTCTCTCTGCCTGTCGTGGCTGCTCCAGACGACAGGGCCGTTTCCGCGCGAACACCGGCGCGCGTTGGGGGTGCGGATATACGGCTGCGATGATTGCCAGGAGGCGTGCCCCCCGAGCCGAGGTCGCGAGGTGCAGCGATTGGGGTCGCCGAGCGCAGCTGCAGGGGTCGGGGCCGGGTCAGGCGCAGGGACGGTGCCGAGTGGACCGGGGCAGTGGATGTCGCTGCGATTCCTTCTGGGCGCCTCGGATTCCGAGCTGCTCGATCGGTGCGGATCCTGGTACATACCGCAGCGCGATCCCCGCTACCTGAGGCGCAATGCCCTGGTGGTGCTCGGCAACAGCGTGGCTGACGAGGTCGCGGATGTGGAGGACCTGCTGCATCACTGGTTGCGGTGCGGTGACGAACTGTTGGTGTCGTACGCAGCCTGGGCCGCCCGCGCCAGCGGCCGCGAACACCTTCTGGCAGCACGCGAAGTGCATGACCTACCGGCGGTACGCGCAGAGCTGGCCCAGCCGCACCCAGATGCACAGGCGTTGGCTATCGGCCCCGTCCGCCGCGAAACTGGCCGCGATGTGTCCTGAGTCCTGCCGGAGACCTGTTCGCCGTCACTGTGGCGAAACATGGCGGGTGTCGAACTATGGCGAGAGTCGAACGATGACTGCTTTCCCACGGTGACCGCCGAGGAAGACCGGGCGGGGCGCTCTCCGGTTTCGGCCGCCGAAGCGCGCGCGGCCGTTGAAGCGCGTCGCACCGAGGCGCGTGCTGCGCACGCTGCCAAGCTCCGGACCGCCTTCGGTGCCGGTGTACCGGGACGACCGACGATCTGGGCGACGTGGGTGGCCACCTCGCTCCAAGCCTTGGTGAGCGTCCTCGCTCTGGTGGAGGAGGACCGGTTCCTGGCCGCCTTCCTGTTACTGGCCCTCGGTTTGTTCGTCATCGGTGCGCTGTTGTTCGCGGTCGACATCGTGCTGGCTGCCGCGCGAAGCACACGTGATTCGATGGGAATCGGTGGCCTTTTCTTCTGCGCAGGTAGTGCTCCCCGCTGGGTAGCCGTGTCGTTCAACACTTCGCTGGCGACCGCAGTGGTGGTCTGTGTGGCCACTGCGTTGTCGCGGTTGTCGACCCCGGAGTTCGCGTTCGGAACGCTGGTTCCGATCCTGCAACTGTCACTGAGCGGATTCTGGGGCGTCCGGCACGGGATGTTCGAGGCCCGCGGCACGGATCACGATGCCGTTGATGCCGATACCGACAATGTCAGAGGCGCCGAAACCCGCCGGCGGCGAACACCGCGGGATTCTTCATGAGCGGGTCGACGAACGGGGCGCTCAGCTCACCGCAACCTTCACCGGCAAACGACGGGGCCAGGCCACGGGTTCTGTTGTTCACCGGGAAGGGTGGAGTCGGCAAGACCACCACCGCTGCGGCCACTGCTGTGGAAGCGGCGGCCCGCGGGCACCGGGTGGTGGTGACCTCGGCTGATCCAGCACATTCGCTCGGCGACGTGTTTGCCACGGAGGTGAACTCGGAGCCAACTCGGGTGGCGCAACGATGCGATGCCCAGCAACTGGACGCCCTGGCCAGGATGGAGGCGTCATGGGGCGACATCCGGGCGTGGATGGTCGAGATGCTGGACTGGGCAGGCCTGTCGGCCGTCGAGTCCGAGGAACTGGCGCTGCTCCCGGGATTCGAAGAGCTGGTGGCGCTCATGGAGATAGATTCACTAGCGACATCGGGTGACTACGACGTGATTGTGGTCGATTGTGCGCCCACAGCCGAGACGATCCGGTTGTTGTCCTTGCCCGACGTCCTCGACTGGTACATAAGGCACCTGTTTCCGGCTTCGCGCCGTCTCACCCGCATTGCGCGGCCGTTGCTGTCCCGCGTGAGCGACGTTCCGGTGGCCCCCGTGGAGGTGTTCGATTCCTTCGAGCGGTTTCATGCCCAGTTGGTGAGGGTGCGAAAGCTCTTGACCGATTCGAGTACGACGCTCGCTCGCATCGTCGTGACGCCTGAACGCATGGTGCTCTCCGAGGCGCAGCGCACCCTGACCTATCTGTCCCTGTTCGGCTACCGGGTCGATGCGGTTGTGGTGAATCGGCTGCTGCCGGCGATTTCCGGTGGTGGCGGTAGCGAGGGCGGTGCCAACAGCGATGACGGTGCCAACGGCGATGACGATGGCGATGACTTCTTCTCGCGAATGCGACAGGCACAGCAGGGCCAACTCAGCGACATTCGCGACACGTTCGGTCCCCTGCGAATCCTCCGCAGCGAGTTGGCTGCCACGGAGATTCTGGGAGTGGACCTACTGGCCTCTCACGGCAAGACGATGTGGGACGGCATCGACCCACTCAGCGAGCTGTCGCCGGCAGCCGGCCTGCGGATGGAACACGACGGTGAAGGGGCACGGCTCAGGATCCCCATGCCGTCAGTGGAGTCCACCGAAGTCGACCTGCTCGAGAGCGATGGTGAGCTCGTGATCACAGTCGGCTCGTATCGACGCAACCTGGCCCTGCCGACGTCATTGAGAAGCCGTCCAGTAAACGC
>JBPCTP010000132.1:0-3016 GCA_051011615.1 Microthrixaceae bacterium
GATCTGATCCGCAACTCCTGGTACACCGAACAGACGATCCTCGGCGCTGCCACGGGCAAGCTCTGGGAGTACGCCCGCTCCAAGCTGGCCTACTACGGGGTCGTCGGTGACAAGGACGTGGCGCGCCGTTGGGAGGCGCTGGCGGACTGCGAGCCGGGTACCTGGGGACGAACGGTCGCGGACTTCTACGAGGTCCACGGCTTCCCGTTTCCCGGTGAGCACCATGGGATCTACGAGATCGGCGCCCTTCACGACTGGGTGCACGTACTGGCTGACTACAGCACCGACCCCGACGGGGAGATCAACGTTTTCGCCTTCATCGCGGGGACCATGTCGGACCCACGCGGGTTCGTCCAGTTCATCTTCACCCTCGCGTTGTTCCAGAACACCTCGGTTGGGACCGTTGGCGGGCTGCCGGTGCAGATCGCACGCGGCGACACGCTCTCGGACGAAGGTGCTGCGGATCGTCTGGCCGATGCCTTCTGGAGGGCGTCGCAGTGCACGGCGGATCCGATGGGTGGTGTGGACCAGTTCTCGCTGGCGAACGAATCACTCGATGGGATCAGACAGAAGTGGTCGGTCCCGCCGAAGAAGGTGGATTCACCGGGCGCGCTCGAGGTCGTGGCACCTCAGTAGGTTCACGGCTGCCTGGGTGCTGACCCTCAGACGAGAGCTTCGGCAAGTTCCGGGAACACCGTGAAGGCCAACTCGGTGGCCCCGATGAGCGAACTGGTCTCGTTGACGATGGCAACGTAGATGTCACCCGTGTCTGTGTTGTAGGCCACCAGTGACTCCCAGCCGATCATCTGGCCGGTGTGGCCGATCCAGCCGTTGCCGAAGACCTGGAGGCCGAGGCCGTAGTCGCCTGCTCCCGGCAAGTCCTTGGTGTCGTCGATGCGCTGGTCGCCGATCTGCTTGCTCAGCAGACCGGTTCCAAGCCCGGTGGCCGCCCACGTCCCGAGGTCCTCGACGTTGGCATACATTGCGCCGCCGGCACCTCCCCACGAAGGCGACCAGTCGGTGACGTCGGTGCCGGGCGCCACGGTTGCTCCTGCGGAGGCCAGGTCAGCGGATCCGAGTTCGTTGACATAGCCATTGGAGAACGGGTCCGGCAGGGATGCGTCCGGCGGTTCGGGAAGCGAGGTGCGGGTGAGGCCCTCGTTCTCCGCGAGGTCGGTGAGGATGGTGGATATGTCCTGGTCGCCCTGGACGACTCCTTCGAGGATCTCGCCGAGGATCAGGTAGTTGGTTGTCGAGTACCCCGCAGTGCCGGGCGCAGCGAGATCGCCACGGTCGAGCACCAGGTCGATGACCTCGTCCGCGGTCCAGGTCTTCGTGGGATCTGCGACAACCATCGCCGGGAACCAGTCACTGTTCGCATAGTCGGGGATCCCGGAAGTCATTCCGAGCAGCTGCTCCACCGTGATGGGTGCCACATCGGGGTACTTCTTCGCAAGGTCCGGCAGCAGGTCCTCGATGGTGTCGCCGAAGGAGGCCCAACCCTCACTGACCTGCTGGAGCATCGCTGCCGCAGTGAAGGTCTTGGTGACGGATCCGATTCGACCGATCTGGTCCGGCTGCGCGGCAGCCCCATCGACCACGGCGTTGCCATAGGCGCCGATGTGCTTTCCCTTGTCCGCGTCCCAGACGCCCACCCACATTCCGGGCAGGTTGCCTGCATTGTCCGCGACTGCTTCGTTGGCAGCGTCGTCGATGGCCTTGGCGTCCTCGGGTGTCATCTCCTGGGTGTTCGGCATGGGGCCGCTCCACAGTGCACCGCTGTCTGCAGCTGTGGTCGATGTGGCGTCTCCCGCGGCTGGATCGTCGTCGTTGCTGCACGCGGATCCCAACAGCGCTGCAGTTGCGATCAGCGCCAGGGCGGCGTTTCGAACATGTTGCCTGCGCGGGTTTCTCATGTGGTCACGGTATCCAGCGGTGGGCCGGAATCGGTGCAACTCGGACTACGGCACGCTTGCCGCGACCGCGTCACAGTGGGTCTGTAACGTTGGTTCTGGTGGCAACCTCGCAGTCGTCCCGCAAGCGCAGCCCGTCGCGCAAGAGTTCCTCCCGGGCAAGCGCATCAAAGACGAGATCCGGTGGGTCCTCGTCACGGCGAGGCGCGTCCGACAAGAGTCGTTCGGGTGCCGGCGAGAGCCGCTCGCCGTTCCGCCTGCTCTTCGATGGCCGCGGCCACGACGTGTGGGGCCTCGTGCTGGTCGCTCTCGGAGCGATCTCTGCATTGGGAATCTGGTTCTCATCCGGGGCGATAGTCGGCCGTTGGGCCGACAGCGTCGCCGGATCCCTGCTCGGCCTGGCCCGTATGGCCGTGCCGGTAGCCCTCGTTGTCGGCGGTGTCCTGCTGATTCGTGGCCCGCGGGAACTCGCTCGCCGTACCGAATCGGACGACGACGCCACCGATGCCTCGGACGACGCTCCGACCCTCGAGATGCACCGGAGTGCCGGACGTGTCGTCGCGATGGTCGCGGGCGGCCTGCTCGCAGGCGTGGTCATCATGGGATTCGCTCACCTGATCGCGGCCAATGACACCACGATCGAGGTCGACGGATTCGATGCCTACCGCGGTGCCGGCGGTCTTGCAGGTGCGGGTATCGCCTCCACCCTCGAGGGTGTGATCGGCACCTGGGGCACCGCGGTTGTGCTCCTGGCGCTGGCGGTGTTGGCGATCAGCCTCATAGGTGGTTGGACCCTCGGGCAGATGGCGCGTTTCGTATCCACCCAGACGGGCCCCGCTCTCTCCGCTGCGGGCACCTGGCTGGCGGGGCTCTTCAAACTCGATCCCGACGCACAACGCGGGGATTCCGACGACGGTGCACGCCCCAGCCTGTATGACCAGGACGCAGACGGACTCTCCGGAAGTGCCTCGACGGACCCGGAGTCCGAGGAGCCGGAACGCAAGCCGAAGCGTGCGCGCAAGCGTAAGAAACCAACTCCCGCCGAGGACGTGGCGACCGAGGCAACCCAGCTGGGTCTGGATCTTGCATCTGGCGATGCCGAT
>JBPCTP010000133.1:0-2909 GCA_051011615.1 Microthrixaceae bacterium
GCCCACCCCGCTTCGCGGAACAGGTGGTCCGCAGCGAGGGTGTTGCACACCGGTTCATACCGGCGACTCCAGGAGCATCCCACCTCGTCGAATCGCCAGGCGTGCCGTTCGATCAGCTGGAAGCATCCGGCCGCGGTGCTGCGAGGGTTCTGCGCGGACGGATCATTTCGCGACTCGCGCCAGATGACATAGCGAGCATTCTCCCTGTCTCCGGAGAAGTAGCCCAGGGCCCCGTAGCAGTCCTCGATCTTCTGATCCTGATCGGTTTCATCGGGCACCGCCACCGCCACGGGATCGGAACCCGGGGGTTCCGGGTCCGACAGCATCGAAGCGGCCGTCAGCACGAACAGCACAAGGCACCCCCCGAACAGGGCCAGGGGCACGGTCCTGGAGTAGAGGTTCATTGCGCGGAGCTCAAAATGTTCACGTGGGCAAGTCCAGAGCCTCCGGTGAGGAAAAGAGCCAACCGCCCGTGCGGGACTTCCACCAGAGGGCGGTGCCCCATCCGATCGGGATGGGAAGAAGCCACGTGACGGCGCGGAACAACAGCACACCCGCGGCGATCTCCGAGGCAAAGCCGTCGCCGGCGATGGCGGTGAACAGACCTGCGTAGGCCAGGCCAGCAACACCCACGGAACCGGGAGTGATCGGCACGCTGGTGATGATTATCACCAGCGCCTGGACCAGAAGAATGTCTGCCAGCGTCAGGACCTCCGGCCCAACACCGACGGCCCGGAGCGCCAACACGAGGATGGCGAACACGATCGCCTGCGTGGCGGTTGCGGCGCTGAAGGCCTGCGGCCACCGGCTGGACAGAACTTCTCGTGCGTGGACCCGCGCGCCGAGTACGCGGTCCTCGACATCGGTGGGTGCCTGCCGGTTCAGTTTCGAGAACCCCACGTGGATCCATCGCTGGAGCCTGTCGCCAACCCGGCGGGCACGATCCTCCGAACGCAGAACGAGTATCAGGACCACGGCCAGCGCCCCGACCACCAGCGCCGCGATGGCGGCGACCGCCAACAGCCCAAGATCCGCAATCAGCGCAGCCGAGATCGCCGTCGCAACGATCGCGAGAACGAGCTTCGTGGACATCTCGACGAGTCCGCTGAGGAACATTCCCAGCGTTGCGGTCTCGATCCGCTGACCCCAGCTGGTGTACATCGCTATCCGCAACACCAGGTCGAAGCCGGGCAGCGTTGTGGACACAGCGGTCGATGCGACCCAGGCCTGGATCCCGCGACCGAGACCGATGCCCGGAAGCACGATCGAGTACAACCACCCCGCCGGAAGGTACATGAGGATCCCGAGCACGACGAGCACTGCCAGGTCGGAGCCCTCGACGCCGCGCAGGGTGTCCAGAACCTCGTTCCAGTTCACGAGCTGGGGGAAGATGACCCCGAACACGACGACCACCACGACGATGGCAACAACAACACCGATAACCGTCTTGCGCCGATCCACCGACGGTGCTGCCTCGGTTTCTGCTGCTGTCATCGGATCCTCGGAGTCATCGGGCAATCATTGCGGAACGAGCCCGATGGGTCGACCCGGGAGCCGAACACCAGCTGCGTACGGCGCCAGCCGAGCCGTTCAATCGTTCCAGGCAGGAGGCTCGGTGGCCGGCGCAAGGTGGAGGTCGTTGCCTTCGTAGCGATGCGCACGTGCCACCTTCTCGTCAAGCACGACGCCCAGGCCGGGCTCCGCAGATGGGATGACGAAGCCGTCCTCGACTCGTATCGGTGTCTCGAGCAGTTCGGCATGGAACCCACTGAAGTCCCCGATGGCTTCCAGTACCAGAAGGTTCGGAATCACCGCCGCCACGTTGATATTGGCCGCAGCGACGACCGGGCCGCAGTAGAGGTGCGGTGCGACCTGCGCTCCATGGACCTCCGCCAGCGCAGCGATCTTGCGTCCCTCGAGGATCCCTCCGGCGCGCCCGAGGTTGGGTTGCAGTATCGATGCTGCGCCGGCGCGTAGCACGGCGACGAAGTCATCCATCGTGCAAAGCCGCTCGCCCGTGGCCACCGGGATCGAGGTACCGGCTGCGACCCTGGCCATCTGCTCCGGGTCCTCCGGTGGTGTGGGTTCCTCGAACCACAGTGGGTCGTGCGATTCGAGGCGCCGCGCGAGGCGCAACGCACCCGAGTAGGTGAACTGCCCGTGGGTTCCGACACAGATGTCGGCCCTGGCGCCCACCGCATCGCGCACGGCCGCAACCATGGCCTCGGTGAGATCGAGTCGTGCAAGTGACGGCTGCCGTCCGTCGTACGCGCTGTACGGACCTGCCGGATCCAACTTGACGGCCGTGAAGCCGCGTTCGACCTCCTCAACCGCCCTTGCTGCGGCGACATGGGGATCGGTGTACACGTCGCCGTCGTCCCCGGGGCGGGGATAGAGGTACGTGTAGGCGCGAATGGAGTCACGAACCCGACCACCGATCAGGTCGTGGACCGGCCGTCCGACTTCCTTGCCGATGATGTCCCAACACGCCATCTCGAGCGCGCTCACGGCTCCCATGAGCGTGGGGTCGGGACGCGGTGAGTAGCCCCCCGAGCGGGCGCGCCGGACGAACGACTCGATCCTGAACGGGTCGTGGCCGAGCAGGTGGCGCTCGGCCACATCCTCCAGGACCACGGCGGCAGCGTGTGGGCCCACCGAAGCGATGTAGGCCTCCCCCACGCCGACCGATCCGTTGTCCGTGCGCAGAACCACGAACAGGAACCACGGTCCACCATGGGAGGGCGGCGGGTTGCGTACCGCGAATGTCTCGACCTCGGTGATCAACACGGCTCCTGCTCCTGCGTCGCTCCCGTTGTCACCGGGGACTTCCTTCGAAGGTGATCACACTGCGGGCACCGCGACCACTTCGCATGTCCTCCAGCGCTGTGGCGATGTCGGACAGACCCAGT
>JBPCTP010000134.1:0-2849 GCA_051011615.1 Microthrixaceae bacterium
TGGTGTAGGTGCCGAGGGGCAGCCAGTCGGAGGTCCAGGTGTCTCCGGCGGCGACGGTGGTGGTGAAGGCGGTGTCGTCGGGTCCGGTGACGTCGAAGGTGTAGTCGACGTCGGGGGCGGCGTCGCCGGTCACTGCTTTGGTGATGGCCAACTTGCCGTGGAAGTCGCGGTAGGGGTTGGTGGCGGTGACGGTGACGGTTTCGCCGTCGGTCTCGAGCGTCACGGGGTTGGGGGCGATGGTGTGGTCGTCGGGGGCGTTGTGTTCGGTGATGGTGTAGGTGCCGAGCGGTAGCCAGTCCGTTGTCCAGGTGTCGCCGGGGGTGACGGTGGCTTCGAGGGTGAGGTCGTCGGGTCCGGTGATGTCGAACGTGGAGTCGACGTTGGGTGCGGTGTCGCCGGTGGCGACTTTGGTGATGGCGAGTTTGCCGGCTGGATATGGGTTCGTCACGTCGACGCCGATGGTCTGTCCGTCGTCGTCATTGGTGACGACCACGGTGCTCGGCACGATGGTCACGTCAGGAGAACCGTCCAACTCCGTGACGACGTACGTTCCGGGTGGGACGTTGTCGATGGTGACGGTCTCGCCGGCCAGGACCATGACGGTCTCGACGAACTCGTCTCCTGTCAACGTGATCGTGTACCTGCCTCCCGGCGCTCCCGCACCGGTCTCGATCTTCGTGATCGCGATCTGGCTGTGGCAGGCCTCCGCGGTGGGGGCGAAGGCGAAGAACGCCGCCGCGAGCACGAACGAGAACACGATCGCCATCGCGCGGTGGTGTGGTCGGTGAGAAATGAACCCGGTACGCATGACCTCTCCGTTCGCTCCGTCCCGCACGTTGTGCGTGACTCGGGTCGAACTCGGCAGGCGTGGCTCACTGAGCAGGCTCCGCTCGAAACCGCTCTGGTATCTCACTTGCAGTGTATGTCCGCCCACGAATGGCGTTAGGTCCGTTCGGCCCTATCGCGGTTCAAGGTCTCGTCTCAATGCGCGCGGACCGCTCGAGCCACGTGATTGGCAGTTGAGCGCGATGAGGCCCGGCTCGAGATGGCCGGGCTTCAGTCCGTCCCCTGGGACTCGAACCCAGAACCAATGGATGAAGTGTCGCTCGGATCGTCTTGCGCCCTTGAGACATCGGCCAAGTCCGCCCGGCGGTACTGAGGCCTATCGACGAGGCGCCGACCCGCCTTGAACGGAGTCACCGGTCTGGTCTGCCACCGTGGTCGTCGGGCGAAGTGTTGCTTGACTTCAACCTCACTTGAAGGCGTACAACGTTGGTATCAACCTGAATTGCCACTTTGACGCGGAACGGGCTCACAGCTCATATCACCACCGCGAGATCGACGATTCAGGCCAAGACTTCAACGAGTAGGACACCAGCCAATGCGCCCACAACTCAATCACACCATCGTCAACGTCCGGTCCAAGGTCGAGTCTGCCGACTTCATCGCTGAGCTGCTCGGCTTCGACGACCCATTCGACTTCATGGTGTTCCGCTGCATCGAGACGGGCAACGGCGCCACGCTCGACTTCGTCGACGCGGGTGACTTCGACTTCCAACCTCAGCACTATGCCTTCCTCGTCACCGAGGCGCAGTTCGACGAGATCTTCGACAAAATCGTGGGTCGCGGCATCGAGCACTGGGCCGACCCAGGCCTTCAGCGAGTCACCGAGATCAACGACTACGATGGCGGCCGCGGCGTCTACTTCTGCGAACCCTCCGGCCACCTGCTCGAGATCATCACCCGCTCATACGGCACGGGCCCGCGGCCCCGCTCGTGAGGCCGCCCCCGTCTCGGCGACTGGAACATCAACCCGTCGTTCTCGCGAACCGGGAACTGCTTCGACAACGCTGCCCTGGAATCCACGTGGGCGACGATCAAGCGCGAGATCTACCACCGCCACGGCCCATTGGCGACCTCACCCGCAGCCAGATGCGCACGATCCTGTTCGCCTACATCGAAACGTTCGACAACCGCCAACGACACGAAGCCCGCCTCGACCACCGCACACCAAACGAGGCCTACACCGCCTGTTCGCCGGCGGCCTGACTCACGTGTCCACCACGGCGGTTCAACTCCATCCGGACTAGTCCAGAGAAGCGGAATCGAGAAGCGATTCGACACGCGCCACTCTGGGTCGGAGGGCTCCGGGCCGATGCGTAGCAACACTGCGGGTCGAGTCGACCTCGACTCTTCGGCCGAAATCCACAAAACCCCAGCACACGCTGGGGTTTCGTGAGTCCGTCCCCTGGGATTCGAACCCAGAACCAATGGATTAAGAGTCCACTGCTCTGCCATTGAGCTAGAGACGGTCGGCCGAACAGTGTAGGGGTCGTCTCCGACCCCCACACCGCTCGTCCGTTGGGGTGACCGAGGGGACTTGAACCCCCGACCTCCAGGATCACAACCTGGCGCTACCACCAGCTGAGCTACGGCCACCATGTCGCCGACCCGAAGGCCTGCGTGCGTGGGACATTCTGCCATCTCGGATGGCGTTCGACACCTCTCGGTTCGCGAGACTTCTCGGGTGACCATGACGCAGAGTCCCCTCGAACAGGTCGAAGCAGCGCTCGACGCATTGCTGGCCACCAACGATCCGTCCGCCGTGACCGATGCCGAGTTCCGCGGCGCCCGCTACGACGCCGGGCTCGCCTGGGTGCACTTCCCGGTCGGTTTCGGGGGGCTGGGACTGCGGCCCGAGTTCAACAAGGTGATCGAGAAGCGGTGCCGCGAAGCAGGAGCGGCAGCAACCGACCCGACCACGTTCTTCATGGCGCTCGCCGGTCCCACGATCGTCACCCACGGCAGCGAGGAGCAGAAGGAGCGGTACCTCCGCCCGCTGTTCACGG